>JANOKK010000742.1:0-10447 GCA_031419255.1 Betaproteobacteria bacterium | reverse complement strand
ATTCCTGCGGCGATTTCGTCGCGCCTCACCGAGGCTGCGCACCAAAATCCCGATGCCGATTGGCATGTTGAAAAACTCTATCGATCCGTGGCGGCCGGATTCAGCGCGACCCTGATGTGCGCCACGCATTCGCGCATCGTGGTGGATCTCAACCGCGATTGCGCAGGCGGCGCGCTTTATCCGGGTGCGTCGAATACGGAAATTTGCCCGTTGACCACATTTCACGACGAGCCGATTTACGCGCGCGACGCGAATCCGGATGCGACCGAAATCGGTACCAGAGTCGACGAATATTGGCGACCGTACCATGCCCGGCTCGACCTCGAAATCGAACGCATCAAGGCACATTACGGCTACTGCATTTTGCTGGATGGCCACTCGATCGTAAGCGTCGCGCCGCGTTTTTTCCCCGGCAAACTGCCGGACTTGAATCTTGGCACTGCTGACGGTGCGAGCTGCGATGAGGAATTGGCCGCTGCCGCATTCGCCGTGCTTGCAAGTGCACGCGGCTTCTCAGCGGTTCACAACGGGCGCTTCAAAGGTGGCTACATCACGCGTCGCTATGGGCAGCCTGCGGATGCGGTGCATGCATTGCAACTGGAGATGGCGCAATCTTGCTACATGGATGAAAATGATCCCGGCGAGTATCACGTGACTCGTGCTGCGCCGCTCATTGGCGTGTTGCAATCGCTGGTGCAGTGCCTTACGGTATGGCAGCCCGCGCCTCGGGGATCGAAATTTAGCGAAACCGCAGAAAAATAGGTACATTGAGATATGTCGTCTTCCGCTCCTGCTCCCGCCCCCGCCAAACCCGCCGCTGCGGTACCTGCGCTGATCCCCGTGCGCCGCAATCGCACCGAACGTCGCTTGACGTTGCCCGAATTGATGGCGGCGCTGCTTGAGGATGCGTACATCACACGCGAAGATAGTGAACGCGTACTAAAAGATTGGCGTACCTCCGGCTCGGACTCGCATCCATTGACGGTGTTGGCCGACGCCAAAATAAAATCGTTGAAGCCGCCACTGCGCGCGCTGGACATTGAGCGGCTCACCGAGTGGGCGGCGGGCCGCGTTGAAATGCCTTATTACCATATCGATCCCTTGAAGATCGACATGCGCGCGGTGACCGAAGTGATGTCCTCCGATTACGCCTCGAAGCGCAACATCCTGCCGGTGGAAGCGCGTGGCCGCGATGTGGTGATAGCGACATGCGAGCCGTACCTCACGGCGTGGCAGCGCGAATTGGGCGACATGCTGAAGTACAACATTCAGGTGGTGTTCGCGAGCCCGCTCGATATTGGCCGCTATGTCGGCGAATTCTATAATCTGTCGCGCTCGGTGAAGCGCGCCGAAAGATCCGACAACGGTTTGCCGAAGGTCAACGATTTCGAGCAACTGGTCGAGCTTGGCAAGGCCGGGCGGACGCTCGATGCGAATGACCATCACATCGTCACGCTGGTCGATTGGCTGTGGCAATACGCGTTCGACCAGCGCGCCTCCGATATTCACGTCGAGCCGCGCCGTGATTCCGCGACGGTGCGTTTTCGCATCGATGGCGTATTGCATCAGGTCTATCAGGTGCCCGCTACGGTCGCGAGTGCGATGACGTCGCGCATCAAAATATTGGGGCGCATGGATGTGGTGGAAAAGCGCCGGCCGCAGGATGGCCGCATCAAAACGCGCATGCCGGACGGCGAAGAAATCGAATTGCGTCTGTCCACCCTGCCGACCGCATTTGGCGAGAAGCTGGTGATGCGGATCTTTGATCCCGATGTGCTGGTGCGCGATTTTTCGGAGTTGGGATTTTCGCCGGACGACTACGAAAAATGGCAAGGCCTGATCGCCAATCCGGGCGGAATTGTGCTGGTGACCGGGCCGACCGGCTCTGGCAAAACCACCACGCTTTATTCAACGCTAAAGCAACTTGCCACACCCGAAGTGAACGTCTGCACGATCGAAGATCCGATCGAGATGATCGAACCCGCGTTCAATCAGATTCAGGTGCAGCCGCAAATCGATTTTGGCTTTGCCGAAGGTGTGCGCGCACTGATGCGCCAGGATCCGGACATCATCATGGTCGGCGAGATTCGCGATCTGGAAACGGCTGAAATGGCCATTCAATCGGCGTTGACGGGGCATCTGGTGCTATCGACTTTGCACACCAACGATGCGCCTACCGTGGTCACGCGCCTGCTTGATCTGGGCGTCGCACCATATTTGTTGAATTCGACGCTGCTCGGTGTGATGGCGCAACGCCTCGTGCGCACCTTGTGCGTGCATTGCAAAGAAAAAATTCCCTTCGACGATCCCGTAAAGATAAAGATATGGCACGAGACCGTGGCACCGTGGAAGGGCGATCCGCCCACCGACATATACAAGGCGATGGGCTGTCTGGAATGCCGCAACACCGGTTTCATGGGCCGCATCGGTATTTATGAAGTGCTGCTGATGACGCCGGAAATCAGGCGCTTGATTGTCGCCGACGCAGACCTTGCGGCGATCACCGCCGAAGCCTATAAATCCGGCATGAAACCGTTGCGGCTTTCGGGTGCCATGAAAGTCGCGCAGGGCATCACGACGTTGGAAGAAGTGTTGAAGGTTGCGCCGCCGCCGGCGTGAGGCGACGATCTTCCGTAGCAGTAAACACTAGCACTGGCGCGGTGTTTGAAGGCATTTCGTCCGTAAAGCCCCGCCCATGCTAGGGTTTACGTGTTTTTCGCTATGACATTGTCCAGGATAGTGAAGTCCATCGCGTAGGCGTTCTTTTCATCGGCGTCGCGGTGTTCGCGTGAGTGTTCATGCCATTGCGTGGATTCCAGCGCCGGAAACCAAGTGTCTCCTACCAGCGTCACGTCGACTTCGGTCAAATAAATTCGATCGGCAATCTGCAATGCCGCCGCGTAAAGACTCGCGCCACCGATCACAAAAACCTGCGCGGCCGTTGCGGTGCTTGCCAGCGCCGTGTCAAGCGAATTGAAAACGTCGCACTCACCAGCGTGCCAATCGGGATTGCGGCTGACCACCAGATTGCGCCGGCCTGGCAACGGTTTGCCGATCGACTCGAACGTTTTGCGACCCATGATGACCGGGTGCCCGAGCGTATGGCGCTTGAACCATGCGAAATCGGCCGGCAAGTGCCAGGGCATTTTGTTGTCGATGCCGATGACGCGATTTTTTGCCATCGCGACGATGAGGTTAATCGTCATCGTCACACCGCAATCGGCGCTTTGATGCCGGGATGCGGATCGTAATTCTCCAGCGTGAAATCGTCGTACCTGAACTCGAATAAATCTTTCCTGTCGGGATTCAAACGCATGGTGGGTGCATGGCGCGGCGTACGCGCCAACTGTTCATGCGCCTGATCGAGATGATTCAAATACAAATGCGCGTCGCCGAGCGTATGCACGAAATCGCCCGGCTTCAGATTCGTCGCTTGCGCGACCATCAGCGTCAGCAACGCGTAGGACGCAATGTTGAACGGCACGCCAAGAAAAATGTCGGCGCTGCGCTGGTAGAGCTGGCACGAGAGTTTGCCGTCAGCGACATAAAACTGAAACAAGGCGTGGCAAGGAGCCAGTGCCATTTTCGGAATGTCGGCCACATTCCACGCCGAAACGATATGTCGCCGAGAATCGGGGTTGACGTTTATTTGTTTCAAGACCTCGGTGATCTGATCGATGTGTGCGCCATCGGGTGTTGGCCACGAGCGCCATTGATGGCCGTAGACGGGGCCAAGATTACCTTCCTTGTCGGCCCACTCATCCCAGATGGTCACGCCGCTTTCTTTCAGATAACGGGTGTTCGTATCGCCATCGAGGAACCACAGAAGTTCGTGAATGATGGAACGCAAATGCAGCTTCTTGGTGGTCAGCAACGGAAAGCCTGTGCTCAGATCAAAGCGCATTTGATGGCCGAAAACTGAACGCGTGCCAGTGCCGGTGCGGTCGGATTTCTCTATGCCGTTTTCGAGCACGTGGCGCATGAGTGCAAGGTAGATCGTGTCGGCGGGATTGGGAGCTGGCGCGGGTGTGGGCATTGTCGATGGGCTGGCGAGTTGGGTTTGCGGGATATCGTGACGGGCTTCGGCATTCTACCGAAATGCGCGTGAGCGGCGGAGGCACTGCGGAACACGCGCAGTTACAATCTTCACATTCCAAATGAGCGAGAGCAAAATGAGCAAATCATTTTCACTGGTACCCGACGTAAAAATATCGCCGTCGCTGCCGTCCATTGCGCATGCGGCCTCGAAACATCTGCTGATCGTTCATGTCAAAGGATTTGATCCGCAGAAAGTGGTGGATGCCGATATCCGCGATCGGGCGCGCGCACGGCTGCCGAAAAAAGCGGCAAAGACGGGTGCTGCGGATGCGGCGGCGGTGATGGCGGATGTGGCGGGAAAGCTTGTTGTTTGGGCGGAATACGATGCCGAGGCTGCTTCGTTCAAGCGCTTGACCGGGCTACGCAACGCGGTGGAATTGTTGCTGAAGGAGTGTCCGACCGAGGTCGACGTTCTCATTTTTGGCAAAAGCGCTGCAATCGATGATTGCGCTGCCGATGCGGTTTACACGCTTGCGGTGAACGGTCAATTCAATCTTGGCAAGCAGGCTGGCCCAAAGTCGCACACAACGCCGACGTTGCGCACGATTCATGTTCACGGTACCAGCCGCACATTCGATGGCAAACGCGTGCGATCGATTGCAGAGGGCAATCTGCTCGCAAGATTGCTGACATTGCGTGCGCCGAACGACTTGACGCCGAAACGGTTTCGGGCCGACATCGAGCGCCTCGCAAAAGCGGAAGGTTGGCGCTGTCGTACATTCGATTTCAATACCCTGAAGAAAATGGGTGCCGGGGCGTTTTGTGCGGTGGCACAAGGCAGCACGCACCGCGACGCAGCGGTAGTCCACCTTTCGTATGCGCCAAAACGCCTGAAAAAGGGCACCAAGGCGATCGCACTCATCGGCAAGGGAATCTGCATGGATACGGGCGGCCATGGCCTTAAAACGGCCAAGGGCATGTACGGCATGCATGAGGATATGAACGGCGCAGCGGTGGCACTCGGGATTCTCAAAGCCGCGAGCGACCTTCGATTGCCCGTTGCAATCGATGCGTGGCTCGCCATCGCGCAAAACCACATCGGTCCCGAAGCCTATCAGCCCGGCGATGTGGTGACGGCACTCGATGGAACCACGATCGAAGTCGTGCATACCGACGCAGAAGGTCGAATGGTAATGGCCGATACATTGACGCTGGCGGCCCGTGAGAAACCCGCGTTGATGGTCGATTTCGCCACCCTTACGGGCTCAATGGTGAATGCGTTGGGAACACGCATGGCGGGCATATTTTCAAACCGCGCGGAATTCGGCAAATTGGCCGTCGATTGCGGTCGTGCGTCGGGCGAACGGGTCAACGAATTTCCACTGGAGTCGGACTATGACTCGGCGCTCGATAGCAAGTTGGCCGACATCAAGCAATGCCTGATCAGTGGTGAAGCCGACGCGATTTACGCGGCGCGATTCCTGGCGCGATTCACGAGTGACATTCCATGGATACACATGGATCTATCCGCGCATCGGCATGACGGCGGATTGGGTGCAATCAGCGGTGAGGTGACGGGATTTGGTGTGGCATGGGGTGTTTCACTACTCGAACGGCAAGCCGGTACGGGTTGAATCCGCCGGTACATGTTGTAGGGCGGATTCATCCGGCGCGCAATTGCCCCATGGCCCATCAATCTGCCGTACGTTGGAGCCGCCCGCCTTGGTGATGTCGCGTCGCGCCTCGCGGCGCGAACCAGCGCGTTTAACCGGCGACTACGCGCTCTTCTGCGTGAAGATGACCCATAGGCGCGCCAAATCCGCGACGCCATCGTTGCCCTGCACCGTCTTCAACGCCTGGATGCCTTTGGATTTCTGGCCCGCCTGAATGTAGGCAAGTCCCAAATGAAGCTTTGCATCTTCGGGCCGACGCAAGTTACCTTTTTTGATGCCAGCTTCCATCAGCGCAATGCCTTTTTCCGCCTGTCCGTTTGCCACCAATTTTTCGCCGAGCGTGACCAACGCGTTGCCGTCTTTCGCCGCGTTCGCTTCCACTTCCTCTTGCCCGCCCGCAGCCAATTTCTTGGCGTCCGCCAGGCGCTTTTCGGCGAGGTCCTTGAGACGCTTGTGGCGCTCTGCCTCGGCGCCCTTGCCGAATGATCCATTGGCATATCCATCGTCAATGATTTTTTTGCCTTCCGCCGCGAACCCACCCTGCAGCGCCAACTGCGCCATTTCCATAAAATCGTTGGTTGATGTCAAATTACCCGTGGCCAATTGCAGGCGATAGACGTCGAGCGCCAATCGATCCGAGAATCCTGGCTTCCTTTGCACGCCGGAAATCACGTTGGCCCACAGGCTTTTCTTCGGATAATAATTGAGCATCTTCTCAATGGTCGCGGAGTAGCCGGCATTGTTTTTTTGCCGAAGGTAGCTGTTCGCGAGCAACTGCAGTTTTTCTTCAGAGGGAGTACGCCCGGCTTTTTCATCGGCATTCACATCCGCCAAAGATTCCTTCGCCGCGTTCGCGAAATCGCCGCTCAGGAAGTGCGCCTGGATCATCTGTGTGCGAATCTGAGGATTGGTGCCGCCTTCTTTGTAGTAGCGATTGCCCCACTTGAGCGCGGTAGCGTAATCCTTGTTGTTGGCGTAGAGCTTGACGAGCGTGTCGATGATCGACAATTGCGCATTCGCAGGCGCTTTGCCGGAACTGATGACGGCCTCGAATGCCTTGGCGGCGGTATCATTTTCGCCGGCACCGAGCGCCGCATTGGCGCGCGTCCATTCGATCTGGAAAGATTCGTTCGGCGTCTTGCCGGAAACGCTGTCGACTTCGCGCAATTTCGAGAGCGCGTCCTTGTAGCGTTTCCCTTTGAGCATTTCCTGCGCCTGTTGCAACGGCTTGCCAACCTCCGGTCGAACTTTTTCCTGTGCATACGCTGCCGGCAGTGCAGCGATCAACAAAGCGGCGGCAAATGCGATACCACTTAAGGCGCGTTGGGTCGACGGAAATGCATGCATGAAAGACTCTCCAGTGTGAAATGCAAAACGCGGCCTCGGCCGCGTTTTACATGCATAGCGATTACTTGACGAACTGTTCGTTGCCGATAATGCCGAGCTTGGTGATGCCCAACCGCTGAGCCGACGCCATCACCATTGCGACATCCTTGTATTGTGCGAGCTTGTTTGGCCGCAAATGTACTTCCGGTTGCACGGCCTCAGACGCGGCCTGCAACAGGCGGCCCTCCAAGGCAATGCGGTCGGCAACGATTTCACCGTTCCACAACACGGTGCCATCGAAATCCACGTCGATCCGCACTATAACCGGCTCAACCAGCGGCGGCGGTGGATTGCCGATCGGCATATTGAGTTTCACCGCATGCATCTGGATCGGCAGCGTAATGATGAGCATGATGATCAACACCAGCATCACGTCGATCAAAGGCGTGGTGTTGATTTCCATCATGACTTCCGGTTCTTTCGAGCCATCGCCTGAGCCGACACTCATACCCATAACTGTTTCCTTTCAATTTCCGCGCGCATTCTGGCCTCAATACACAATTGGCGGTGGCTCGGTGATGAAACCGATTTTCATGATGCTCGCCCGCTGGCAGGTATACACTACCTTGCCCACGGATTCGTAGCGTGCATTCAGATCGCCGCGGATATGCACTTCCGGTTGCGGGATCATCACCGCGACTTTGGCGAGTCGTTCAAACAATGCATCCGTGTCCGGCACCGCTTGCTGTCCCCAGAAAATATCGCCGTCCTTGTTGACGGAAATGACGATATTTTCCGGTTTGGTTTCTGTGGGCAGATTGCGTTCTTTCGGCAGATCCACGGGGACGATCTGAATGATCGCCGGGATGGTGATCAGAAATATGATCAACAACACCAGCATTACGTCCACCAATGGCGTCGTATTGATGGACGCAATGACTTCATCCTCGCCACTATCCGACCCTACGTTCATTCCCATAATGGGTTCCTCATACGGGTGTTACGGGTTCAGGCCGCGATTATTTCTTCTTGCCACCGGTGCTCATGAGTACTGAATGCAGGTCTGCACTGAAAGCGCGGACTTTTTCCATGGCGACTTTGTTGCGGCGAACCAGCCAGTTGTACGAAAGCACGGCCGGCACCGCCACGGCGAGACCGAACGCAGTCATGATCAGCGCCTCGCCTACCGGCCCGGCAACTTTGTCGATCGATGCGTTACCCGAAATGCCGATTGCGGTCAGCGCGTGATAGATCCCCCACACCGTGCCGAACAGACCGACGAACGGCGAGGTCGAGCCGACCGTTGCCAGGAACGCCAGGCCATCCTGAAGGCGATTGTTCACGTTATCGGTCGCGCGCTGAATCGACATCGTGACCCATTCGTTCAAGTCGACGTCAGCCATCAGGCCGCTATGGTGCTCCGTCGCCTTCATGCCGCTTTCGGCGATGAAGCGAAAGGCACTTGCCTCACTCAACGTAGAGACACCTTGCGTCAGCGATGGGGCTGCCCAGAATTCTTCTCCGGCGTTTTTGGCATCTTTCATCAGTTTGTATTGTTCAAACAATTTGACGATCAGGATGTACCAGCTTCCCATCGACATGATGACGAGGATGATTGCCGTTGTCTTGGTAATGAAATCGCCGTCCCGCCACATTGCCTCAATACCATAAGGATTGATGACCGACTCCTTGGTGACGACGGGTGCTGCCACTGGTGGCGCTTTTGGCGCGGGCTCGGCCGCAGGTTTCGCGGCATCAGCGGCAGGCGCTTGCGCGAACGCGGGTTGTGAATGCAGAGACACCGCGACATGCGCGAACGGGATCGCCGCCATCACGACGGCAACGAGCAATGCGGGGATACGTTTGATGAAATTCATGAGGCCTCCACTAAAAATTTGAATATTTGATGTGATTTCTTATGTAAATCGGACAAATTCATTTCTAATCCGCGGGTTCGGGTTGCGGACAAACTTTCAACCGGGATCAATCAGTCAACTTGAACGAGAACGGCACCTGCACCCTGACGTCTCGGCCCTGCGCATTGCATTTGAACTGCCGCACCGCATTTACAGACACACTGTTGAAAACGCGGTTGCTGGAAGACTTGACGTCTACGTCCTTGATTTCGCCATTGGTGGCAACGGTAAATTCGACCAGGACTTCTCCCTGAATGCCGTCCTTGCGGGCAGCCGCCGGGTACTTGATTTCAGTACGGATCTGCTGTGAATTCGGGCAAGCCGTGCCGACGCTTGGCGGGGCCGGCGGTGCCACAACGGCTGGCTTTGGCGGCGCATACACGGGCGGTGCGATCGGCGTCGGATTGGAGATAACCGCCTGCACGACAGGCGATGAAATCTGTACCTCCGGCGGCGGCACAAACGTCGGAATAATCTGCACCAGCTTCGGCGGAGGCGGTGGCGGCGTATCGGGAGGCGGCGGCTTTTTCTGTTCCTCGATCACCTTGGTCGTCATCGGCTGCTTGATGACCTCAATGGCTTTGCGGGCGAGCCCACTCACCAGTGCATAACCGACGACCACATGCAAAATGATGACAACGGTAATCCCAGTAGCATGCTTGCCCGGCTGGCGCTGTTGTTGCGCGTAATCCATTGAACTACCTCCATTTGGCGCTCTGTTATTGGGCGAGCTTTATGGCTACGGAAAAATAGACGCGAATTCTAACCTGTTATTTGCCGACGCGCATCCTTGATACTCAGGTTGCCACAAAAGGCGGGCATTTGCCAAATGATCATCCAGAAAAACCGCCAGCCGAGCACATTTGCAATATGACACAACTTGCGCGCATTTGCGAAGTCGAGATCAAGATCAGCTGGAAATACGATCGCCGCTGCGGGCTTTCAGATTTGAAACAGGGGGTGTTCAAGAATGGTCCGCGCTTTTCAGGCAATGCCTGCCCATCATCCTGCCGGGAGCAACGCATTAAGCGGCCCCAACAATTTTTCCGCAGGTGCCGTCCACTCACCGGTAGGATTTAAGGCGATCCAGCTTGGCGGCGTACATCTCACCCGATTTGCGGGTGGTGCTGTATTCCAACGCGTTCGCGAGATGCTTGCGGGATAAACTCATTTCCCCAAGCCCGGAATAGGCGGCCGCAATCCAGAATTGCAACTCGTGATTGTATGCGTCGCGGGATATTTCCCTCGCAAAGTGCTCCCGCGCGACCTTGAAATTTTTTTCCGTCATGGCCGCCATGCCGAGATTAAAGAAATGAAACGGCGGATGGGGTTCCAGCGCGCCGATCTTCGCGTTCAATCGCGCCGCTTCATTGGCGCGGCCCTGATCGCCCAATACCAGCGCCAAATTGGACAACACTTGAATGTTGTCCGGCTCGCGCTGAAGAACATGGGCAAGCGCAAGTTCCGCTTCGGCAAGCCCGCCGCGCCGGCGAT
>JANOKK010000741.1:0-5387 GCA_031419255.1 Betaproteobacteria bacterium | reverse complement strand
ATCGGCGCGCGCACTTGGGCAACTTCGCGAGATGGGCATTCGCATCGCGATCGATGATTTCGGTACCGGCTATTCATCGCTCACCCACCTTAAGCGTTTTCCGATCGACATACTCAAAATTGATCGCGCATTCATCAAAGACCTGCCCGACGATGTCGATGGTGCCGCGTTGACCTCCGCGATCATCGCGATGGGCAAGATTCTCAGACTGGAATTGATCGCCGAGGGTGTCGAGACGGCCGCGCAGGCGGAATTTTTGGTACGCCAGGGCTGTTATTTGCATCAAGGATTTTTATTCAGCCATCCGTTGCCGGCGGAGGACTTCGCGAAACTGATAGGAGTCGATGCACCAACGAGGTTGGCGGCAAAGGCCGCAGTGGCTACACTGGGGAACTGATTCCATTTCTATTTCTAAAGTGCGATGTCATCCTGAGCGAAGCGAAGGATCTCGCCATGACCAGATCCTTCGCTTCGCTCAGGATGACAGTACAAATGGTTGAGAAATGGAATGATTTCGCATGAATCCACGCACACGGCGTCGTCAATTTTACTGATGTCGGGTTGCGCCGCTTGCGCGTACCCGGTTCGCTGGAAACGTGATTGAAAACGTCGCGCCTTTGCCGAACTCGCTCTCGATGCGCAGCTCCGCCCCGTGCCGCTGCGCGACATGTTTGACGATCGCAAGTCCCAGTCCGGTGCCGCCACTCTCTCGCGAACGGCTGCGGTCGACACGATAAAAACGTTCGGTCAAGCGCGAGAGATGTTCCGGGGCGATGCCGGGGCCGGTGTCGTTGACTGAAAACACCGAGCGTCCGTCGGTATTCAGATAGAACTCGATGGCAATTGTGCCGCCCGGCTCGGTGTATCGAACCGCATTGCCTGCTAGATTGGCAAATGCACTTTGCAATTCAGACGCCGCACCGGCAATTTCCACGCGATCCTGACACTTCACATTAAATCGATGCGCGTCCGCGCGACCAGTGAGTACTCCCGATAGCGCACGTGCGTCATCTTCGATTTGCCGAAATAGCGGCGCGACATCAATCCAATCGTCAGTGGCGGGTGCGGGACTGCCTTCCAATTGCGAGAGCGTCAACAAATCCTGTACCAGCGTTTGCATGCGCAGCGATTGTTGCGCCATCAAGGTGAGGTAGCGTGCGCGCTCGGCCGCCTCGAACGGAAACGTTTGAAGAGTTTCAATAAAGCCGGCGAGCACCGTCAGTGGTGTGCGGATTTCGTGCGAAACGTTGGCGACGAAATCGCGACGCATCGCTTCTGCCTGCTCGATTGCCGTCACATCGCGTGAGAGCAGCAATTTGCTGCCTTCGCCGTAGGGGTGGATTTGCATGGAAATCTTGCGCCCACGCGCGCTGCCGCGAGCCTCGGCATGAATCACGGTTTCGCGCGAGAAATCGCCCGCCGCGAGATAGGCGACGAACTCCGGCGCGCGAATCAGATTGACCACTGCCTGCTGCTGATCGCGTTCGGCATCGAGGCCGAATTGATCGGCGGCGGTGAGATTGCACCACTCGATTCGGTTGCGGCGATCAAGCAGCATCACGCCGCTCGGCGAGGCCTGGATCGCGGCCAGGAAGGCCTGCAAGCGTGCGTCGCTGTTCTCGGTTTGCTCTTCCTGAAGCTGCACCAGTTTCCGTGCGCGCGAAGCAACTTCGCCCCAAAAGCCGAAGCGCACCGCGTTACCGTGGATGTTGCCGCCGCGCAACCAGCGCAGCATTTGTTCGCCACGCAATGAATCGGTTAGCACCCACAAAACGCTCGCAAGCAGCATGCCCGCCAGCGCGCCTCGCAGGTGATGGCCGCCGGTCGCAAGATCGGCAAGTGCGGCACCGAGCATGGCACCGCCGAGTTGAAATAGCAGAAAGTAGGCGATGCGCCAAAACATCGAATTGAACCGCGTGAGGAGATGGATGCGAGCCGCTTACGGGTTCGCGGTCATACGATAGCCGACTCCGCGCACGGTTTCCAGAAATTTATCCGCCGCACCCAGTGCCAAACGCAGGCGCCGCATATGTACATCGACCGTTCGATCCTCGATGAACACGTGATCGCCCCAGACTTTGTCGAGCAGTTGGGTGCGCGAATGGACGCGCTCCGGATGCTTCATCATGAAGTGCAACAGACGAAATTCGGTCGGGCCAATCTTCAGCGCGTGGCCTTGATAGCGCACGCGGTGGGTTTCCGCATCGAGTACCAATTCACCAATGGCGACGGAGCCGCCGGAAAGCTCGGGTGTACGCCGGCGCAACACCGCGCGTACTCGTGCCAGCATCTCCTGTACCGAAAATGGTTTAGTGAGGTAATCGTCGGCACCGGCATCAAGCCCTGCAACGCGATCAGGCTCGTCGCCGCGCGCAGTCAACATGATGATGGGCATCAGTCGGGTTCTCGCATCGGCGCGCCACTTGCGCGCGAGCGACAAACCGCTCTCGCCGGGTAGCATCCAGTCAAGCAGAATCGCATCGGGCAACACGGCATTGATTTCCCGCTGTGCGCTTTCGCCATCGGGGGCAATGATTGGCGTGAATCCGCCGTGGCGCAGATTCACTGCCACCAACTCGGCGATGGCGGGCTCATCTTCGACCACTAGCACGCGTGGCAGATTCTTCATACGGCGACTATTGCGGAGTTGACCGTCAAGAGACCGCCGATTCCAGAGCGTCCAACGGCAGGTGGCGCACATCGACACCGTTGACGACGTAGATGGTGAATTCGGCGATGTTTTTGGCATGATCGCCAATTCGTTCCAGCGCCTTGGCCACGAACAACAGGTCAAGGCCGGGCGAAATGGTGCGCGGATCTTCCATCATGTAGGTAATCAGTTTTCTGACGAAACCATTGAATTCCATATCGAGCAGATCATCGTCTTTAAGAATCGTCACGGCGCGCGCGACATCGAGGCGTGCGAAACCGTCAAGTGATTTTCTGAGCGCGGCCGCAGCGAGTTCCGCCGCCACCCGCAATTCGCCGGAGGGCACTCGCCGTCCATGCCCGCCATCGACGATCGACTTAACCATGCGGGCAATTTTTTCCGCCTCGTCGCCAACGCGTTCAAGATTGGCCGTGGCTTTCGAGATCGCAATCAGCAATCGCAGGTCGCGTGCCGCAGGTTGGCGGCGCGCGATGATTGCGGTGATCTCGCCGTCGATTTCCATTTCCATCGTGTTGACGCGACTGCCGGGGGCAAGCGCTGCGTCCGCCTCGGCGGGATCATGGCTCAAAAGTGCTGCGATCGCGTGCCGCAATTGCGCTTCGACCACGCCACCGATTTCCAGCACGCGCGACGAGACGCCGCCGAGCTCGCTGTCGAATTGCGTTGATAAATGTTTGTCGCTCATGAGTTTCGCCTGTTGTCCTTCAATCATCAACCAAAACGCCCGGTGATGTAATCTTCCGTGCGCTTATTTTTGGGCTTGAGAAAAATATTATTAGTCTCGTCGAATTCGATCAGTTCTCCCAGATACATGTAGGCCGTGTAGTCCGATACGCGCGCGGCCTGCTGCATATTGTGGGTGACGATGAGAATCGTGACGCGATTCTTGAGTTCATGTACCAGTTCCTCGATCGAGCCGGTGGCGATCGGATCGAGCGCCGAAGTGGGTTCGTCGAAGAGCAAAATTTCCGGATCGGTCGCGAGTGCGCGGGCGATGCACATGCGCTGCTGCTGGCCGCCGGACAAGTTGAAGGCGAGACTGTGCAAGCGGTCCTTGACTTCATCCCAAAGTGCAGCATTGCGCAACGCCTGTTCGACTTTTTCATCCAGCGACTCGCGGTTGCGGACGCCACGCACCCGCAAACCATAGGCGACGTTTTCATAAATCGATTTCGGAAACGGATTCGGCTTCTGGAACACCATCGAGACCCGCATGCGTACTTCGATCGGGTCGACGTTCGCCGCGAGAATATCCACATCATCCGGAAAAAAGCGAATTTCTCCCTGATAGCGATTGCCGGGATAAAGGTCGTGCATGCGATTGAAGCTGCGCAGAAAAGTCGATTTGCCGCACCCGGATGGGCCAATCATTGCGGTGACTTTTTTCTCGTACACGGGAAGATTGATATCTTTCAGCGCGTGGAAATCGCCGTAGTGAAAATTGAAATTTCGCGCAGCGGCTTTGATGGCTGGCACGACGGACGGAGTGGCGGTTACCATTTGATATTCTTTCTCAGGTGGTGGCGCAGGTAAATCGCAAGCGCGTTCATGGCGAGTGTCATCAATACCAGAATCATGCCGGCCGCGGCCGCGTTTTGCTGGAACGCTTCTTCCGGTCGCGAGGTCCAGTTGAACATCTGGATCGGCATCACCGTGAAACCGGAATGGAGCCACTCGAAATTGATAAACGGTGCGGTGGCGCTCACCGGTGACGGCGGCAGGAACGCGATGAAGGTCAGCGCGCCGATGGTGATGATGGGCGCCGTCTCGCCAATCGCGCGCGAAAGGCCGATGATGCAGCCGGTGAGAATGCCTGGCATGGAATACGGCACGATATGGTGCGCGGTGGTTTGCCATTTGGTCGCGCCGAGCGCGTAGGCGCCTTCACGTATCGCGCGGGGAATGGAGCGGATCGCTTCGCGTGTGGCAACGATCACCACCGGCAAAATCAGCAGTGCCAGCGTGAGCCCCGCCGACAACACGCTTTGACCAAAGCCGAACCGATAGACGAACAGCCCCAATGCCAACAGTCCGTAGACGATCGACGGCACGCCGGCCAGATTGGAGATATTGATCTCGATGATGGCGGTGAGCCAATTTGCCGGCGCGTATTCTTCAAGGTACACGGCAGCGGCGACACCCAGCGGAATCGCGGTCGAGGCGGTGACCAGCATGACCATTATCGAGCCGACCCAGGCGGACAGAATACCGGCATTCTCCGCGCGGCGCGAGGGAAAGCTCGTGAAGAAATCCGGGTTGAGTCGGGTCCATCCGGATATCAACATGTCGATGAACAATGCAAGGAAGGTGCAAAGCGCAAACGAAAGTGCGAGGACGCCAATGGCCGCGAAAACAATATCGCGGCGTTTCGCCACTGCGATCAATTGCCGGATGGCGAGGAGTTTTTCGGCGGATTCAGTAGTTGAGTTCATGGGTTGCCGGTGTCGATATGCATGCCGAAGGCAGGCTCAATAAACTTCACGATAGCGCCTCCGCAACCAGTGGCCGAGGATATTGAACGCGAGCGTCATGATGAATAGCATGAGTCCGGCAGCGAAAATGGTCTGGTAGCCGATGCTGCCGTGCGGCAAATCGCCCAGTGCGACTTGCACGATGAAAGCGGTGATCGTGGCCGCCGGCTCGGCGGGATTCCAGGTGAGATTGGGCTGCATGCCGGCCGCGACCGCCACCACCATGGTCTCACCCACGGCGCGCG
>JANOKK010000740.1:0-1995 GCA_031419255.1 Betaproteobacteria bacterium | reverse complement strand
TTTCGGCGAATCGATACCTTGATCGTCGATAAGACCGGCACGCTGACGGAAGGCAAGCCGGTATTCGAGCGCGTAATTGCCATGTCGGGTTTCGCTGAAGCGGAAGTGCTGCGCCTCGCCGCGAGCCTCGATCAAGGCAGCGAGCATCCGCTTGCGCAGGCAATTGTGGCGGCAGCGGTGGCACAAAAACTTGCGTTGAGCAAAGCCGAAGCGTTCGAGTCCGGTACCGGTATTGGCGTACGCGGGCAGGTGGATGGCAAGAAATTGGCGCTGGGCAATGCGGCGTTGATGGCGGACATGAACATTGATGTGTCCGCGCAACTGAAGCAGGCCGACGCATTGCGCGTCGAAGGTGCAAGTGTCATGTTCCTCGCCGTCGATGGTGTGCTGGCCGGCCTGCTCGCGGTATCCGACCCCGTGAAAGCCAGCACGGCCGAAGCATTGCAGCAATTAAAAGTGGCAGGCATTCGCGTGGTGATGGCCACCGGCGACGGCATCACCACCGCCAAATCGGTTGCCGCCAAACTCGGCATCGAGGAAGTGCATGGCGAAGTGAAACCAAAAGACAAGCTCGATCTGGTCGCAAAACTGCAAGGCGAAGGTGCCGTGGTCGCGATGGCCGGCGACGGCATCAACGATGCACCGGCATTGGCGAAAGCCGACATCGGCATCGCGATGGGCACCGGCACCGATGTCGCCATGAACAGCGCGGCGGTGACGCTGGTGAAAGGTGACTTGCGTGGCATCGCGCGCGCACGATTGCTATCGAACGCCACCATTCGCAACATGCGCCAGAACCTTTTATTTGCGTTTATCTACAACGCGCTCGGCGTGCCGCTGGCGGCGGGTGTGCTGTATCCGTTTACCGGATGGTTGCTGTCGCCGATGATCGCGGCGCTGGCGATGAGCCTGAGTTCGGCGTCGGTGGTGTTCAATGCGTTGCGGTTGAATCGTGTTGAATGATGTGCAGAATTACAAACACAAGCATTGGTGCGGCGTTCCAGCTATTGTCGACCCGGAGAGCGCACCCATGCTCGTACCTAGCCCTTCTCCCTCTTGTATGAGAAGGGAACATTTGTTTCCCTCTCCAAAATGAGGAGGGGGCGGGGATTAGGTCGGCGATCCACGTTTTGCAAACTTCTAAAAGCTTGCTTTCCCTCTCAATTTTCCGGTCGCGAGCATGCAAAAGATAAATAGTTGAAATCTCAACTATTCGTTGTCAAACCGTTTGCTGAAACGACGGGTGATTGAAGTCACTATTGCTGCATTTGTGTGAAACGGAAATCGCATCAGCCCAACTACAATTCGACTGGCTCCGCGCGATCCGCAGTTTATTGGAGTCTAATTTCGCAAGGCTATGTACGGCAAATACAGAATCGGCAGCACTTTAAGTGTAAACGTGATCATGTGCATGTCATTGAAAGATTCGATCAGAGTGCAATTTGATCAATAAGTTTCCATCAATGCGAAAGTTCGCCGGTGTGTCGGAAAACCGGCCGCCACTGTGACGATGTCGGTCTGTGCGTATGGCCGTGGTGCTGGCTTGGACAGTATTCTGGTTCAGCACTGCATTGTTCCCATGTTGTGCAGCGTTGGCGGCTGCCATTGGTGTGCATGCTAAAGACGTGTCGCAATTGGCCACCGCAACACTGCAGATGCACTTCTCCGATGAAAGGCAGTCCGTTACTTCGCATCATGGCCCCAATTCGCCTTGCGATAGCGCAGTTGACGCGGGGCCGGTGATTAACGGGGATTGTGCGGGGCTGCCGACCGATCACGGCCGGACCTCCCAGACCGCCTCACGTCACGCGGCATGACGCCTTCCCGTTGCTCGCATAAATCACGCGTCGATGATCACCTTCAATGCTTTGGTGTCGGCAGCCCTGTTGAATGTGTTGTATGCCTCAAGAATCCGCTCCAGCTTGAAGTGGTGAGTGATCAACTGCTTTGCGTCGATGCGTTTGGATTGCACGGTTTTGAGCAACAGCGGAATCG
>JANOKK010000739.1:0-10610 GCA_031419255.1 Betaproteobacteria bacterium | reverse complement strand
GCCGGTGAAGTCCGCGATAACTTGCAATACCGCGCGCACTTCGACGTTCTGAAAATTGAGCGAGAGTTTTTCGCCGCCATAACCAATCACACCCTGCACCATCTTGTTCTGGTCTTCCTTGAGTTGCTTGACCTCGACGATGAACTGGGTATCCGTTTGATATGCGGAATATTCCCACAAACCTTTGGGTTCGATGATGAGGCGCGTGTTGGCACCTTGATCGATCACATCGACGAAGCGAACGGGTGTTGCGAAATCGATCACGTCCAGGCGACGAACCAGATTGCGCGGGATTGTCGTATTGATGAAATCGACCAGAATGCTTTTGCCTTGCTGGCGAATATCAATGCCGGTATTGGCAGATGACAAATCGACGATGATGCGGCCTTCGCCGTTTGCACCGCGACGGAAATCGATATCGCGCAAGCTCTGTTTTTGCACGCCCAGCGTCGCCGCCGGTTCGGCGAATTTCGTGACGGCAGCGGATTCCTTCACCGCGCCTTGCGCCGAATTATCAAGCGTCAATACCAGTGCGCCACCATCCAGTGTGGACGTGTAATTCAGGCTGCGCGATAGATTGACCACAAGACGCGTGCGCCCGGACACTTCCACCACACTCACCGAACGGATATCGCCCTCACCGATGTCAACGGTATTTTTCCCGAGCGCATTGGACACCCCCGGCAAGTCGATCGCGATCCGCGCTGGATTGGTGACCGTGAACCCCGGTGGCGCCGCCGCAAGCGGATCCTTGAAGTTAACGCGAATCACGACCTTGCCGCCCTGTAACGTGGTGGTGTTGATCGATTGCAGAAGGTTTGCCTGAGCGGTAGCCGAAACGCTGAAGAACATGCCCGCCAGGACGGCGGCACACGCGAACAAGCGTCCCGCAAACGTTCGAGCATTGGTTGTCCGGTTTATTTGAATCACGATTTGCCTCCCACGGTTCCTTCGAGCAGCGGCAGCACACTTTGGCGCTCCGTCCAGTCTCCGGCGGTGTCTTGAACGATTTCTTTCAATTTGACTTCGGTGTCCGTAATTTCGGTGATGAGGCCGAAATTCTGACCCAGATAATTGCCTTTTTTCACGCGATAAAGCGTTTTTTCCGCACGTACTAAAGCGTAGGTGACGCCGGCCTGCGAAAGCGTGCCGACCATCTTCAATTGTTCCAGCGGAAACGCTTCGAGCGGCTCTTTGCGGCGGTTCATGTCCGGTGCCAAACCGCTGCTGTCGTTTTGCTTTACCGCGAGCTTGCGCGGCTTGAACGGATCCGGCAAGTCGAAGCCTTCGTAGGCGAACGGCGCAAACGGTCTCACCTGCGGCAATTGTTCAATTTTGCGAACAACGCTCTTTTCAGAATCCTTGACGAATTGCCGCAAATCGGCGAAGCCTTCACCGCAGGCGACAAGCACCAGTGCGGGAGCGCAAATCAGAGTAAATTTGGCGTGGCGTTTCATTACTTGCCTCCCGCCGGTTTAGCAGCGCCTGGCTTGGTGGCAGCACCTTTGGCCTGTTTGCGTTGCGCGGCGACTTCATCCGGATCCAGATACCGGTACGTCCGTGCGACCGCTTCCATGGTCAACGCGCCTTCTTTGCCGAGATCAACCTTCAAATCGTTCAACAAGACGATCCGTGGCAATTTCGCCACATCGCTGGCGAATGCGCCCAGATCGTGATAATTGCCGACCACCTTCAAGTTTATTGGCCGTTCGGCGTAAAACTCGGTCGTCGTCTCGGCCGCGGCTGGCTTAAATAGGTCGAACTGTAGTCCACGACCCAAGCCGGCCTGATTAATGTCGATCAGGAGCGCATCCATTTCTGAACGCGTGGGCAATTGTTTTAACAATGCGCCGAAAGACTGTTCAATCTCCGCGCGCTGTTGCTGGTATGCCTCAAGATTGACCGCCATTTTCTTCTTCTCGAGGAATGTAGTCTTGAGTTCAGCTTCTTTACCCTTCTGCTTCTCAAGTTCGTCGATTTGCGCCTGATATTGAAACAGATAGCCTGCCACCAAAATCAGCACGAAGATCAGGACAATGGCGATAAACTTGAACAACCAAGGCCAATTTCCCGGATTCTTGGTGTCAAGTTGTTTGAGTTCCTCAATCCACTTGTTCATGCTTTTTTCTCCGCGGCTTTTGCGGGATCGGCCTTCTTGGTCACCCCTTTGCCGTCATCGGCCTTGGCACGCTTGATGGCGAAATCCAGGCTGAACTCATTGGCACGTTGACTATTGACGACCACGGCCTTTATTTCAATGAGGTTCGGATTTTCAAGGTAAGGCGACGCCTCAATGTTGCGCATGAACGCGGAAACCCGGGCGTTGGACTGCGCATATCCGGTGACGTTGATCTTGGTTCCTACTTGTTTGATCGATTTGAGATAAAGGCCTTCGGGCAATTGGCGCAGCAATTGATCGAGCAGGTAGACCGGTTCCGAACGGTTGCTTTGCAAACCTTCGACTACCTGTTTCTTGGAAAGCAAGGACGCTGTTTCTTCGCGAATCTTCTTGATTTCGTCAATCTGTTTTTCCAACTTCGCAATTTCTTCGTTCAAATACCGATTGCGACCGTTCTGGTTTTCGACTTGTCCGTCGAAAAATACCCAGAGCAAAGCGGCGACCGCCAATCCAAACAAGGCGGTGATGCCGGCGAGAATGCCGAATTGTTTTTGCCGCGCTTTTCGTTTCTCTTCGCGGTGCGGAAGTAGATTTATGCGCATCATGCTGGGTCAAACCTCCGCATGGCGAGGCCGCACGCCACCATCAGCGCCGGAGCGTCGATAGTCAACTGTCGCGGCTTTATTTTGGAAGACAACGCCATGTTGGCGAACGGGTTCGCCACCAATGTATGTACCTGTGTGCGTTGGTCGATCATTTCTTCGAGGCCTTCCAGCACCGCACTGCCACCACAAAGCAGGATGTGATCGACTTTATTGAATTGCGTGGAGGTAAAGAAAAACTGTAACGCCCGGGAAATTTCAAGCACAACCTTTTCATTGAAAGGCTGAAGAACATCGGCTTGATAATTGTCTGGAAGCCCGCCACTCTTCTTTGCGACCTCGGCTTCTTCCATCGGCATGCCGAATTGGCGCGAAATATCCTGAGTCAACTGGAACCCGCCCAACTGCTGCTCGCGCGAATAGACTTGCTGATCCTCGTGCATGATCGTCACGCGGGTGGTTACGGCACCAATATCGACAATTGCCGTGACATCCTTGTCCTCGATTCCGGTGGCGGACCCTTTCATCATTTCAAAGGCCGCCAACGAAGCATAGGATTCGACATCCATCACCGTAGTCTTCAGTCCGGCCGCTTCCGCCACCGCGACCCTGTCCTCGATTTTTTCTTTGCGTGACGCCGCAATCAGGACTTCTACTTCCTCGTCGCTGTTCGGCGCGGGGCCAATCACCTGAAAATCCAGATTGACTTCATCAAGACTGAAAGGAATGTACTGGTTGGCTTCGGATTGGACTTGAAACTCCATGTCTTCTTCGCGCTGATTGCCATTCATCAACACTTTCTTGGTAATGACCGCCGACGAAGGCAAGGCCAGCGCAATATTCTTGATGCGCGTTGCCATTTGCTTATGGGCCCGGCGCATGACTTCGCCCGCCGCTTCAATATTGGCGATGTTTCCGTCGGTCACGGTATCTTTCGGCAATGGCTCGATCACGTAGCGTTCAACGCGATAGAGGCCTTTACCTGCCTCGGCGATTTCGACGATCTTGATGAAGGACGAACTGATATCGACGCCCAGCAAAGGCGGCGTTTTCGCGCTCAGAAAGTCGAACTGGGATGCCAGCTTCTCTTTAAACATGGTGGTTGCCTGGCCCTTGTAGTGATTTGAACTTACGGCCCATTACGCACAAATTACATTAAATGCTAGCAACAAGCCGTGGACGTGTAAAGCAATTTCTTTCAAACCTCGAAAAGGCTTTAATTGCGCCGCAACATTTTGGCTTGCCACGATGTTGCCAAGTTTTGGTCAGGAATGCGACGTTTTTTGCTCCGTCAATTCTGTGACCGACCGATATAATGAGCCTTCAAAACGCAATTTTCTAGGATTACATGACATTACGCTGGTGGTTTTACCCTGTCATCCTGTTGTTTTCACTCGTCTTGGTGGCATTGGGAATTGCGACACTTACGGTCGTCTTGCTATATCCGAATCTGCCGTCAATTGAGGCCGTGACGGACTACCGGCCCAAATTGCCACTACGAGTTTATACCCTTGAAGGCGATGTCATCGGCGAATTTGGCGAGGAAAAGCGCGCATTTGTCCGGGTTCAGGACTTTCCGAAACTTATGAAGGATGCCGTCATCTCGGCCGAAGATGAACGATTCTACGATCACCCGGGCGTAGACGTCATCGGCTTGGCGCGAGCCGCAACGGCGGCGATCATTGCCGGAAAGTCCAAAGGGGGCGCATCCACGATCACCCAGCAAGTCGCGCGAAACTTCTTTCTTTCCAATGAAGTCACTCTCACGCGAAAAGTTTCGGAGTGGTTGCTCGCTTTCAAGATGGAGCGCAGTATGACCAAGGATCAGATTCTAGAAGTCTACCTGAACCACATTTTTCTTGGCAATCGCGCGTTCGGTTTCGCGGCGGCGAGCCGGGTCTATTACGGTAAAGATCTCAATGAACTGACGGCGGGGGAGGCCGCCATGCTGGCTGGCATTCCAAAAGCGCCGTCGCAGTACAACCCGTTCAATAACCTCAAGCGCGCGACGTTGCGTCAACACTACGTTTTGCGGCGCATGAATGAGCTTCACAAGCTCGACGATGCCGCGACCAAACGTGCGAAAGAAGAGCCGCTGAAATTCAACCGCGATCGCCAAATGTACGCCGTCAATGCCGAACATGTGGCTGAAATGGCGCGTCAGGAAGTATTTGAGCAGTACGGCGAAAAGGCTTACGTAAGCGGAATCCGCATCTACACCACCATCCGCAAATCCGACCAGGAGGCCGCGATTGTGAGTCTTCGTCGCGGCGTCATGGATTACGACCATCGGCACGGCTATCGCGGCCCGGAAGGTTTCATCAAAATGGGCACGACCAAGGAGGAAGATGAAGAGACCGCCGATGAAGCGCTTCAGGACAAAGATATCGTCGGCGACCTGGTGCCGGCAATTGTGCTCGAGGCCGATGCCAAGCAAGTCGTTGCGCACACCAAGCGCGGCGAAACCGTCAAATTGACGGGCGACGCGCTTAAGTTCATCGCCCGGGCATTAAACGAAAAATCGTCGCCGCAAAAACCGGTACGCGGCTCAATTATCAGGCTGGGGTTGGACGAAAAAGGCAAATGGGCGGTGACTCAATTGCCAAAAGTCGAAGCTGCACTGGTTTCGGTCGATCCCAACGACGGCGCGATACGCGCGCTCGCGGGGGGATTCGACTTCACGGCCAACAAATTCAATCACGCAACACAGGCGTGGCGCCAACCTGGCTCCAGTTTCAAACCCTTCATCTATTCGGCTGCGCTCGAAAAAGGCTTTTCGCCCGCCACCATCGTCAACGATGCGCCGGTGGTATTCGATCCGGGCCGTAACGGCGGCCAAATTTGGGAGCCGAAGAATTACGACGGCAAGTATGAAGGCCCCATGCGATTGAGAACGGCATTGGCAAAATCAAAAAATATGGTGTCGATTCGCGTTCTGCAAGCCATTGGTCCGGCCTACGCGCAGGACTACATCACCCGATTCGGTTTTGACGCGAAACTCCATCCTGCCTATTTGACGTTGGCACTTGGGGCCGGCGCGGCGACTCCGTTGCAGATGGCCGGCGCCTATTCTATTTTCGCCAACGGCGGTTTTCGTACCAAGCCTTACTTCATCAGCAAAATTACCGACGACAAAGGTGGCGTGTTGTTCGAAGCAACGCCCGAAATCGCGGGTACTGAAGATGAAAAATCACCTGCCAGCGGACGAAAATATGCCGAGCGCGTGGTTGACCCGCGTAACGCGTTCATCATGTCGAGCCTGATGCGCGATGTGGTCCGATATGGCACCGCTGCCAGCGCCATGTCATTGGGCCGTAACGATTTGGCGGGAAAAACCGGCACCACCAACGATCACTACGACGCCTGGTTTGCCGGCTACAACCCGGGCCTGGTCGCGGTCGCCTGGATTGGTTACGACAATCCGTCGGATCTCGGCAACAACGAAACCGGTGGTCGCGCGGCGTTACCCATGTGGATGAGTTACATGGCCAAAGCGCTGAAGGGCGTAAAGGAAATCCCCTTTGAGGCTCCCACCGGAATCGCCATGCTGCCATTGCCCGGCGAACTCAGTAAAGACGGCCATCAAATCATGGAATTCATCTACGCGGAATCGCAATCCAGTCTTGGTGACGGGCCGGCGGGCTTGCGTGAAGCGAACAAACCCTCTGAAGAAGTGAAAAACCAGATCTTTTGATGGCACACGGAAAGCGAAGCCAATTTGCCGGCCGCGGCGACGCAAGCGAGTCGCCGTCGGCGTTTCGCGGCGGGATTCACGGCACCACATCGAACGACGACAACGCGCGCATTGCGCAACGCGCCGCGCAGTTGATTGCGGAAGGTTTGAACGACTATCGGGCCGCCACACTGAAAGCCGCCCGCCAGCTCCGCATCAACACGCGCAACGCGATGCCGGACAACGACATGATCGATGCGGCATTGCGCAGCCACTACGCGCTGTTTGACCACGACAAACAGCCGCAGGCACTTTCCGCGCTGCGCGATATCGCGATTAAGGCAATGTCCCGGCTTGACAAATTTGAACCCTGGTTGGTGGGCCCGGTGTTGACAGGTACCGCGAATGCAAACAGCAATGTTGAGATCGAAATTATCGGCATCGAGCCGAAAATGTTTGAAATGTACTTGCGGGATGCGGGTATTGCGTTCACGTTGCGCGAGTCCCGGCGTCGCACCAGCGGGAAAGCCATTGGGAACGGGCACCTCATTTTTGCCGCAGAATTCGACAATGTTCCCGTGTTGATGACCCTGTATGACAGTCACGCAACGCGCAGCGCGGCCAATCCACGCGGCAGCATCAGGCATGATCGCGCGCAGGTCGGGGAAGCGAGCATCCGTTTTTTGGTGGATTCTAAACCCTAGCACTGGCGGGCTTCCCCAAGCGAATGCCGCCTGAAAGGCGCGCCAAATATAGAGTTATCTTGGCACAAAAGCGGCTGTTTAAACTACCCCGCCTTGGTCATATATCCCATCCACGGCCAATACGTCAGCGCAAAAATCACCAGCAGCACCATCGCCGCCAGCGTGATCACGAGGCCGGTGCGAATGAAATCGCGGGCGTCAAACGTATCGGTGCCGTACGCGATCATGTTCTGCGGCGCATTCACCGGCAGGATGAAACCAAAGCTCACCACGAATTGCAGCAGCATGGTCATGCCGATGATATTGATGCCTGGTGTTTGCACGGCACCCAGTACGCTGATGATGATGGGGATCATGGTCGATGCGAGCGCAGTGGCACTGGCAAAACCCAGATGAATCACGATCAGGAAAAGAGAGAGCAGCATCAGGATCGCGAAGGCACTCGCTTGTTGCAGGCCAAGGTTCGCCACGATCAAATTGGCGAGCCAGCCGGCCGCATTGGTTTTCAACAACGCCGTGCCGATGCTGATACCGACCGCGAACAGCACCACCGTACCCCACGGAAATCCGCGTTGCGATTCTTTCCAGTTCATCACGCCAAATCGCGGCAGCAACATCAACGCAATGGCGACGATCGTGGTCGATGAGGTATCGAAATTGTGCAACATTTTTTCAGTTGCCCAGAAGCCGAGCAATACCAGCACGATCACCAACAGCTTCCATTCGTTCGCGCTCATTTTGCCGATGGCATCGAGCTGCTCGCGAATGGTGGCGCGCCCGCCGACGATTTCCGTCATCTCCGGCTTCATCATGCGCGTCATGATGAAATACACCGCGATACTCATGACGGCGGCAAACGGCGCGCCGGCAACGAACCATTCCAGCCAGGTGATGCTGGTCTGGAACTGCTTTTCGATGAAGCCGATCGCGACCATGTTTTGCGCCGCCGCCGTGTTGATGCCGACGTTCCAGACGCTCGCGGTCTGCGCGGCGGTGATGACCAGCAGCCCGGCGAAGCGGCTGCGTTTTTCCACTTTGAAAGCCAGGATAAAACCCATCATGATCGGCACCAGACACGCGACGCGCGCGGTAGTGCTGGGCACAATGAATGACAACAGGAAACCAACGAACATAGCACCGATCACGATGTGATTGGTGCGCGCATCCACTTTCGATAGCACCACCAGCGCGATGCGTTTGTCGAGCCCGGTCGCGGTCATCGCCGCCGCGATGAAGCACGCCGCCGCTACCAATGCCACCGCGCTATTGGAGAATCCCGTCAAGGCCAGATTAAGCGCCGCACCGGTGCCCATGTCGGCACCGGCCGGCTTGGCGGCATCGGGCACAAATGCCAGCAGAAAAATCATCAGTGCCGCGATCACGACGGAACTCACCGCATAGTCGAGCGCTTCGGTCATCCAGACGATCACCGCAAAGGCGAGAATGCCTAACATTACCTGACCAGCTTCCGGCAAGCCCTTTGGCAGCGGCATCAACATAATGACGATCAATGCCGCCAGTGCGGCGAACAGGCCCGCGCGTTTGATGAGATCGCCGCTGGCAGCGGGATGCGTTGCTGCTTGCATGGGCGGGGTGATTTCTGCATTCATGTGAGGTGCTCCTTTTGCGTGATCAAACCAAACAATGCGGCCAGTTGCGAAAGTAAATATTGATGACGCGCAAACCGTCGCCTCAAACTCTGAGCGCAGACCGGTACCCAGCCCGTGGCGGGGAACCGGTGTGGCTGGATAGACCGAAATTTTCCGACATCGCACGCGAGTGCAAAATGATCGCCGTCAGATTCACGCCGCGTCAGGCTCAACGCGTCGATTGCGCCACACGCTCAACAACTCCATCGTGATCGTCATCGCCACGGGACCGAGAATCAATCCCGCCGCGCCAAATAAAATCAAGCCACCGACGAACGACATGAACACCAGCACGGTATGCAGTTTCAGCCGGTTGCCGACCAGCACCGGACGCATCAGGTTATCGATGGTGCCGACAACGAACATGCCCCACGCCGCGAGTATCAGCGCATTCACCCAATTGCCTTCGACGGCCAGATAAATGGCGGCCGGCATCCACACCACAAACGCCCCCAATACCGGCACCACCGCCAGCAATGCCATCACCACGCCCCACAACAGTGGTGCCGACAAATCCAGCCACCAGAACATCAACCCGCCCAGAAATCCCTGCACGGCGGCGACCGCCAACGTGCCGTAGACGGTGGCATAAATGGTATCGCCGACGCGCTCAAACAGATGATCCATCTCGCCTTTCGCGAGCGGTGACATCGCGCGTACCGCATCGAGTGCGGCCACCCGATCGCGCAGGAAAAAGAACAGCAGATAAAAAGTAAGGCAGATGCCGATCAATTGCATGACGGAGCCTTTGACGATCGATCCTGCGGTCGCGCTGAGCCACGTGGTGAGTGCCTTCAAGGTTCCCGGCAGGTCGATGCGCTGCTCGACGGAGTCGATGATTTGCGCCAATTGCGGCTGCGATTCCAGCGTGCGTCGCCATTCGCCGGATTTAACCTTGGCCTCGATTTGTTGCGCGCTGCTGGCGGCCTGCTCGATCAGTTGTTCGCCGACGAACGTCAATGGCACCACCACGATGGTGCCAATGGCGAGTGTGGTGACCGCCGCCGCCAAACTGGCGCGCTTCAATTTGCCTTCTAGCCGCTTTTGCAAAGGTGTAAACAACACCGCCAGCGCCATCGCAAAGGCCAGCGCCGCGATGAATGGTGCCACCAGCCGAAAGCAGAGATAAATGCCCAGCGCGGTTGCAATGATGAGTACCAGGGTTTGGATATTTCCTGACGGTACCCGCGCACTTTCGGCGGGCATGATCGTTGGAGTGCTTGAAGGGTTGTTCATGCGGGAGTTGCCTTTGCTGGCGTGATTGAGAAACGGCAGATGCCAGTCTCGATCCCGCCCAAATTGGAACCTGTGTACCTTGCGCGCCGTGTGCGCCGCGCGTCTGTTCGCTATCGCACACCATCGCCTTTCTGCATTCCGGCGTGCTCCACTTGTTAGCCGGGCACCCATCGCCAAAGGCGAATTTCGGGCAGGTCTTCGCCGTTCAGCCCGATATATTTTTTATGTTCGACGAGCTTTTGTTCAAGTTGACGTTTAAGCGCGGCGCGTTTGTCGTCGGCCCCGGCATTCGGTGGCGGCAGGCGATTGATCACATCCATCGCAAGGTGAAAGCGATCCAGATCGTTCAATACCGTCATGTCGAACGCGGTGGTGATGGTGCCCTCTTCCTTGTAGCCGCAGACGTGGATGTTGTCGTGGTTGGTGCGCCCGGTAGGTCAGTTGGTGGATCAACGACGGGTAACCATCGAAAGCGAAGATGACCGGCTTGTCCCTGGTGAAGAGCTTGTCGAAATCCATGTCGCTCAACCCGTGCGGGTGCTCGGTTTGCGGCTGCAGTTTCATGAGGTCGACGACGTTGACCACCCGGATTGTCAGGTCGGGGAGATGCTCGCGCAGAATGGAGAC
>JANOKK010000738.1:0-1086 GCA_031419255.1 Betaproteobacteria bacterium | reverse complement strand
GTTCGCCGGAGCGACGGGTTTTTAGAAGTGCCCCGAAATGCAGAGCGCCATTTGGCGCGGGTTTTCAGGCGTTATCGGCCTGCGGGGCGCGCTGTGCGCAGGTTCGGGTCATGCTGCGTCCTCGAGTGCGCCATGGTGGTCAATTTGGTTGAGGTATAGGTCGATCATCGGAAAACAAAGATCGTAGTCTCCCCAGACGAGTTCACCATATTCCACTCTGAATGCGGCAAACCGGGGCGGTTCCAGATAGGCCTGGATATCCGGGTGAAGGGATTGAGTAATGAACTTCCGGAAGTCGACCTCTTGCACGGATTGATCGTCAAAATTCAAACGAATACGAAATGCGCCTGTTTGCGTTGCGGAAACAATGTTGATGGTGGTCGGGGTCATTTCAATCTCCTTGTGATGCTTTCAGGCTTGATGGTTTTGTGTAGCACAAAAAAATCAATCCACTTTCTTACTATTTCGTCAGATTTTGCCGTTACAAGTTCCTTGAAAAATCGCATCTCGTTCGGCGCAAGGGGTTGGCGTCCAGTGGTCTCGGTAAAGCGTAACTCGGTGACCAAACCATTTATCAGGATGATCTCAGCGCGCGATTCACGCCCCTGAAACTTTCCGTGTACATGTACCGGATCATGCTCGTTGGCGTAGAACATCACGATCAGTCCAAAGTATTCGTAAAGTTTAGGCATGAAGACTTTCGGCAATCCACCGCGTTGTATGCGCCCCGATAAACTCATCGCGCTCGGCTGATTTTAGCGCCTCCTCGCCTATCTCGTCGGCCACTCGTTGAACGATGCCGGAATTTTGGGGGCTACAAGTTGCTGCACCAATCGATCATGCCTGGCTGGTTTTCTTTTCTTGCGGTGATGGCCTTGCGCGGCAGCGCGAGTCACAGGTGCGACGGTTTCAGGTCGTAATTATCGTCAGGGCCGTTGAGATTGGTCGGCATCTCGCACAGGGATAGCGCACGGGAATACGCAAGCGATATGACCCGAGCCCATGTTTCTCTTGATGTGGGGAAGTTTATCTTCTGCCAAAACTCCAGCACTGGTGCGCGTTTCGGGGCATTTTGCACTCAAACAC
>JANOKK010000737.1:0-4477 GCA_031419255.1 Betaproteobacteria bacterium | reverse complement strand
TCGTCGCCTTACGGCTATCTTGCATCGACCCGAATCAATGCGCTCGCTGCACATCATCAACGACGGGTAAGTTGGCGACCGATTTTACTGGGCCCGATGTTCAAAGCGGCCGGCACGACACCGTTAATGATGATCCCGCTAAAAGGGCCGTACTCGGTGCGTGATTTCATCCGAACCGCGCGCTTTCTCAAAATTCCGTACAAGCAACCAGAACCGTTTCCAACCGGCACGCAAAATGCCGCTCGCGCTTTCTACTGGATCAATGACCGCGACCCGGTCGCGGCACATCGGTTTGCCGCCGCATGTTATTCCACTTATTTTGCCGAAGGCATTGACATCACCCCGGCTGAAAAAGTCGCTGATATCGCAAAGGAAATGGGCGAAGATCGTGCGGCGGTGCTGGCGGCCATGGCTGACCCCGTCGTCAAAGATCGCTTGAAAAACGAAATCGATGCCGCGTTGGCAAAGGGTGTTTTCGGTTCACCCTATTTCATCGTTGACGGCGAACCATTCTGGGGAAATGACCGAATGGAACAGTTGGATGCCTGGCTCACGACCGGTGGATTTTAAGGCGAGAAACAAACACCCAAGCAACACACGTCGATCGTCGCAATTACACGCTTATGCGACGCGTTTGCGGAGCGACTTCGGCGGGGCGACATGGGGATGAGTAATTCGTCTGAGCAATCCCCGACAGCCGCGTTCAATCAATGAAAGTGCATGTTCAAAATCTGCAGTGCCGCCATAGTACGGATCAGGCACTTCTGCGCTGCCCGCATCGGGCGCGAAGGACATGAGCAAGGCGATCTTGTGCATCGCTTCAGGTGGACAGATTGCTTTCAAATGTTGCACATTCTGCAAATCCATCGCGATCACAAAATCGAACCGTGAAAAATCGTTGAGCACAACCTGCCTCGCGCGCAATTTTTCCAACTGATAGCCTCGAACCTTGCCGATCTCCATTGCACGAGGATCGGGCTTTGCGCCCGCATGCGCACCGATCGTGCCTGCGGAATCAATGACAATCTTTCCGGTAAGCGGGCTCTCCTCGACCAATTTGCGAAATACCGCCTCGGCGGTCGGCGAACGGCAAATATTTCCCATGCAAACAAACAAAACCTTCGGCGCGGCTGACGATGAAAATAGCATTGGTGTATTCAATTTGATCTGGATTCCAGTATCATTTTAGGTCGTACATTATGTATTCAGGGAACTACCGATGAATAAAGCAATTTCAAGCGCATTGCTGGGTGCCGTCTCGCTATTTTTGTCTTCGTGTGCCGAGTTGCCGCTCAACGACGGGCAAGAAACCAAACCGGAAAAGGAATATGTTACCGGCAGCAATCTTCCCAAGAAAGACCGCTCAAGCGTGAAAGTGGTGAACCCGGCAGACTTTGAAAACGCACAACGCGGCAGCAGTGTTACGCCAACGTCCAAATAGACAATTGCAGACTTTTTCCATGCGGGGCCGTCATTGGCCCCGAATCATTTTTGATGGAACCTTCCGCCACTATCCGGCAGATTCCGTACCTCCGACCACCAGCAGCCGATTCCTGAGTGATTTCAACTCGTCGCGCAATGCTGCAGCGCGTTCGAATTCGAGATTGCGTGCAGCATCCATCATCTCGCGTTCGAGGCGTTTTAATTCGACGTCCATTTGTTTAGCCGAAAGCACGTCGTACTTCTTCCGCTCTTGCGCGGCTTTACGTTCGTCGCGCTTTTCGTCCAGATCATAGACGCCGTCGATCAGGTCTTTGACCTGTTTTGAAATTGACCTCGGAACGATGCCATGTTCAAGGTTGAACGCAATTTGCTTGGCGCGCCTGCGTTCGGTTTCGCCAATCGCTTTGCGCATCGAGTCGGTTTCACGATCCGCGTACAAAATCGCCGTGCCATTGATGTGGCGCGCCGCTCGACCGATGGTTTGTATGAGCGAGCGTGTTCCGCGCAGAAAGCCTTCCTTGTCCGCATCAAGAATCGCCACCAATGACACCTCGGGAATATCAAGCCCCTCGCGCAGCAAATTAATGCCGACCAAAACATCGAATATTGCGCTGCGTAAATCACGGATAATTTCCACCCGCTCGACCGTATCGATATCCGAGTGCAAATATCGAACCTTGATGCCGTTTTCAGCAAGGTAGTCGGTCAAATCCTCCGCCATGCGCTTGGTGAGTGTGGTTACCAACACTCGCTCTTTGACTGCGACTCGTTTTCGCACCTCTGATAACAAGTCATCAACCTGCGTTGAGGCGGGCCGGACGTGTAAGATCGGATCGACCAAGCCGGTCGGTCGTACGAGTTGCTCGACGATTTGCGCGGCGTGCGTCGCCTCATAGTCGGCCGGCGTTGCGGAAACAAACACCGTCTGGCGCATCATGGCTTCAAACTCGTCGAACCGCAGCGGACGATTGTCCATCGCGGAAGGCAGCCTGAATCCGTAATCAACCAGATTTTCCTTGCGCGCGCGGTCGCCTTTGTACATGCCGCCCACTTGCGGGATCGTGACGTGGCTCTCATCGATAACCATCAACGCGTTCTTCGGCAAATAGTCCACCAGCGTCGGCGGCGGTTCGCCCGCGTTTCTGCCGCTCAAATGTCGGGAATAATTTTCGATGCCCTTGCAAAAACCAATTTCATTGAGCATTTCCAGATCGAAGGTGGTGCGCTGTTGAATGCGCTGGGCTTCGATCAGTTTGTTTTCTGTATTGAAAAATTCTATGCGGTCACGGAGCTCTGTCTTGATACCTTCAAGTGCATTGAGCACGGTACTGCGCGGCGTGACGTAATGACTCTTCGCATAGACGGTGAAACGCGGTACCTTTTGTATGGTGTGGCCGGTTAACGGATCGAATAGCGTGAGTGAATCGATTTCCTCGTCGAACATCGAGATCCGCAGCGCCGCATCCGCGCTTTCGGCCGGAAATACGTCCAGCGAATCGCCGCGCACGCGGAAGGTGCCGCGCTTGAAATCCAGTTCCGCCCGCGCATATTGCATCGTCGACAGCTGGCGAATCATTTCCTGCTGATCAACCTTGTCGCCGCATCGCACCAACATGCGCATCGAATAGTAGTCGCTCGGATCGCCTATGCCATAAATGCACGAAACCGACGCAATGATGATCGCGTCCTGCCGCTCGAGCAGCGATTTGGTCGCGGAAAGCCGCATTTGTTCGATGTGTTCGTTGATCGACGAGTCTTTCTCGATGAACAAATCGCGTGAGGGTACGTAGGCCTCGGGCTGGTAATAGTCATAGTACGAAACAAAATACTCGACCGCATTTTCGGGAAAGAACTCTTTCATTTCGGCATATAGTTGCGCCGCCAGCGTCTTGTTCGGTGCCATGATCAACGCGGGGCGGCCCATTTGCGCGATGACGTTGGCCATGGTGAAGGTCTTGCCGGAGCCGGTGACGCCAAGCAGTGTCTGAAACGCCAGCCCGTCGTTGATACCTTCGATCAACTTCTTGATCGCCGCAGGTTGATCGCCCGCAGGCGGAAATGGCTGATTCAGCTTGTACGGAGAATTCGGGTAGGTGACGATGGGCATGGGGCGATTTTATCAGTCGTTGTGGGCCGATTAAGGCGCATAGACGCAGTCCATGCGTGCCGGTGATCGCCCAGACGAAAGTGCTTGCGTCATTAATGGGCGACATTTTGACGATCATCAAGGTTCGCGCAAACGAAAGGAATATTGTTGGCGCGCAGGTGCCAACCAATTTTCGTGTAGGACGAGGCTGAGCAACACTTATGATGAATGGGGAACAACTGATTTCAATTCAGTGCGCATTGAACGAGCGCGAACGCCAGTTGTGCGGCCAGCTTCGATCCGCAATCTTCGAGACTTTCGGCAGCGACCTGCCGGGCTTGGCGTCCAACGAATCCTTACCGCTTCATGCCTCGAAGAGTCTGTTCGACGATAACAACAACGCGTTCATTCGCAGAAACATCAATGAACTGATGGCGATCGAGGCGGCTCGAGAGGCCATCAATCAAGGGCACTATGGAGAATGTGAAAAGTGCCACGGCGAGATAGAATTCTCGCGCCTGTTGGCGCTACCCTCGGCCACGTGCTGCCGGGAATGCCAAAAACACATCAATCGTCCCGCACCAACCTTGTCGCAAGCGCACGCATAACAAAGGTGTAGCGTGCGCGCCCTGTGCGGGCGCGTTGCGGCGAGTTACGCGCCGGGTTTTCTGCCAGGACTTTTCGGCGGAATATAACCGGCTACCCGGCACAGCATTCCTTCGATCTTCTTCCCGTCATTGAAGCGTGTGACGCTGCAACGAGAAATTTCGCCTTGGGCAGACAGGTCAGACAACATCCCACGTACCTTGCTCAATGGAATACCGGTCGCCGCGGCAATTTCAGAGTCAAAACGCTGTCCGTTCTTTTTAAGATATTGCATGATTTCTTGCATGGCAAGGACTCCGGAAATGGGCGCGACGGCACACCGCCTCGCATTGACACTGAGAG
>JANOKK010000736.1:0-4208 GCA_031419255.1 Betaproteobacteria bacterium | reverse complement strand
CCCGCATCGAAGCCGGCAAACCCACCGTGGGCCTGCTAAGCGTACGTGCCGCGCATCAGGGCGGCAGCATTGTCATCACCGTGACCGACGATGGTGCCGGATTGAATCGCGAACGCATCCTCGCCAAAGCGCGCGAGCAAGACCTCGATGTCAACGATTCGTGGAGCGACGAAGATGTCTGGCAATTGATATTCAAGCCCGGCTTCTCGACGGCCGCTGCCGTGACCGATGTCTCCGGTCGCGGTGTCGGCATGGATGTGGTGTGGCAGAACGTGCATTTACTTGGCGGCAAGATCGACATCGATTCGATTCAAGGCGGCGGCACCAGCATGACCATTCGACTCCCGCTCACGTTGGCCATTCTCGATGGAATGTCGATTTCCGTTTCGGGTGAAACCTACATCCTGCCGCTCGCCAACATCGCCCAATCGCTGCAACCGGCAATGGCGGACATACAAACGGTCAATGGCAAAGAAGTGGTAAAAGTGCGCGATGAATTTCTGCCGATCACCTCGCTCGCCGAGCTATTCAACCTTCCCGTGCGGGAACGCGATGGCCGAGATATTCTCGTGGTGCTGGAAATGGATAATCAACGCGCGGCGGTACGCGTCGACGAATTGCTTGGTCAACACCAAGTCGTGTTGAAAAGCCTCGAAGCCAACTATCGGCGCATCAAAGGTGTTTCCGGGGCAACCATTCTGGGCGATGGGCGCGTCGCCTTGATCCTTGATGCGTCGTATCTCATCGGTGTCGCCCATTCCGTCGCGCGTGGCGCGGCAGTTTCTGTCGGAGCGGCGAGTGTCCGATAGGATTCTCCATTTCGACAGCGTGCTCACTCGCACTGAAGCCGGCACCACCAAAATGCGTGCGCGCACGTCCGATATTTCGCCGAAGTTGCGTTCAGTGCTTTTCCTGATCGATGGCGTGCAATCCTTCGGTCGGCTACTGGAGCGCGCCGGTAGTCTTTCGGATTTGCTCGAGTCGCAAATCCGTGAATTGATCAAACGCCAACTTATCGAGGCGATCGACCCGAGCGGCGCGGGCCGCAAATTGACAGTCGATAGCGCGACCACACCGGTCATGCCTGGGCACCGAGCCAAAGCACAGGATTTGCCGCCTCTGGTGGCCGCAAAAATGCAATTGCTGCTTCGCCTTGAGGGCACCAGGAGCGACGAAATTGACCTGCTCGGCGCAGATCTGCTCGATGCAAAAAACCTGCGCGATCTTGCGCATACGGCCAAGTCGGTGACCAACCGGCTGGCAATGTCGGTCGGCGTGGAACGCAGCCAATTATTCTGGAAAGACGCCAAGGAAATCCTCACCGCGTGGCGCGACATGGCGGCAAAATCCGATTCCCCGGAGGGCGCATGAACCGCGCGTCCGTTGACTCGGCCAGAATCGAAATGCAACAACCCTCCAAGGGCGGCGAAGGTCTGGGCGCGCCGTTCAAGGTATTCGATTTCTCCGATGCCGATTTCCGTCGCCTGCAACGGATGATTTTCGACTATGCCGGCATCACGCTGAACGACAACAAGAAACCGATGGCGTATAGCCGCCTCACCAAGCGCCTGCGGCAATTGGGTCTGGGCAGTTTTCACGATTACCTCGATCTGGTCGAATCATCCGGTAGTGAAGAGCATGTTCGATTCATCAACGCACTCACTACCAATCTCACCTATTTTTTCCGCGAGGCGCATCACTTCACGATCCTCGCCGAGCATTTACTGAAGCTGAGCGACGGCGAGCCGCTCACCGTGTGGAGCGCGGCCTGCTCGACCGGTGAAGAGCCGTACTCGATTGCGATGGCCGCCATTGAAGCATTCGGCAGCGATACGCCACCGATACGAATCATCGCCTCCGACCTCGATACCGATGCCCTCGCCACCGCAGAACGCGGCGTGTACGCGGCGGAAAAGGTCGCATCGCTTTCGCCGCAACGACTCAAACGTTTTTTCCTCAAAGGCACGGGTGACCAGGCCGGCTTTGCGCGCATTCGCCCGCAGGTGCAACGGCTGGTCGAGTTCCGGCAAATCAATCTCCATGAATCCGGGTGGCAACTGGGTTCACCCTCGCCATTGGCGGCGATTTTCTGCCGCAATGTAATGATTTATTTCAGCAAGGAAACGCAAACCAAAGTGCTGGATCGATTCGCGCCATTGCTGAGAAAAGACGGTCTGTTGTTTGCTGGACACACGGAGAATTTTTTCTATAACTGCAAAGACACCTTCCGCATCCGCGGCAAAACCGTGTATGAGCTCGCCGCATGAGCAGCACGCCATTACCTGCCGAGAATTCTCCCACGCGCTACTTCGACAAGAAGTTCGGTATGGAAGCGGCCAAGATCTTGCCGGGCGAATATTTCGCAACCGACAAGAACATGGTTCTCGTCACGGTGCTCGGCTCCTGTGTGGCCGCATGCATTCGCGATGCGCGTGCGGGCGTCGGCGGCATGAATCACTTCATGTTGCCGCGCAGCGAAAAAGACCCGGCAAGCCCGGTATCCATGTCGGCCCGCTACGGCACGTTCGCGATGGAAATTCTCATCAACCAACTCATTAAAATGGGTGGGCGGCGCGAAAATATGGAAGCGAAAGTATTTGGCGGTGGCAATGTGCTGCGCGGATTCACCGTCAACAATATCGGCGAATCCAACGCGAACTTCGTCATGGAATACCTGCACAACGAAGGCGTGCGCGTGACGGCAGAAGACATGCTCGGTGTGCATCCACGCAAGATTTATTATTTTCCGGGCACCGGCCGCGTGCTGGTGAAGAAAATCCGCGAACTTCACAATCACACGATCGTGGAACGCGAAAGCGAATACAACATGCGCCTGCGCAACGTGGTTGTCGGTGGCGATGTCGAAATGTTCAAGCAAGACTAGTGTCGTGACACAGAATTATCGGTACATAAAACGGTGTCTTTTTCCGCATGGCGGCGTTGTTCGTCGTTGCCATAGCGGTGCTATGCCGTCTCCTCCCGCCTTGCCAGGCGAAAAACTCCATCCGTTTTATTTGCATCGATAATTCTGTGTCACGACATTTGTTGAGGAAGTCACCATGAAAATAAAAGTTCTCGTCATCGACGATTCCGCGCTGATCCGAAACATCCTGAAAGAGATCATCAACGAGCAATCCGACATGATCGTCGTCGGCTCGGCACCCGATCCGCTGGTCGCGCGCGAAATGATCCGCAGCCTGAACCCCGATGTACTGACACTCGATATCGAAATGCCAAACATGAACGGCTTGTCGTTCCTGAAGCGCCTGATGCGCGTGCGTCCGATGCCGGTGGTCATGCTTTCTTCGCACACGCAAGAGGGCTCCGACATCGCGTTTCGCGCACTCGCCATGGGTGCCGTTGATTTCGTCGGCAAACCGGTGGCGGGTGAAACGACTGATGACGACTACACGCAATTGATCGTTGAAAAAATTCGCGGTGCCTATGCCGCGCGCGACAAGATCGAGCCGCTCGATATCAACCGCGCGACCGGTGACGCCGACGAAGTCCTGCCGATGCTCGGCAATACCACCGTCGCACAGAGCAAAGTCATCGTCATTGGTGCGTCCACCGGTGGCGCTGAAGCGCTGAAAGATATTCTCGTCACCATGCCGGAAGATTGCCCACCAATATTAATCGCGCAGCACATGCCAGGCACCTTCACCAAATTATTCGCCAAACGCCTCGATGGCCTCTGCAAGATCACCGTAAAAGAAGCCGAGGACGAAGAACCCGCCCTCCCCGGCCACGCCTACGTCGCTCCCGGCGGTTTTCACTTGCGCGTCGAACGACACGGCGGTCGCGGCTACGGCATCAAGCTTTCACAGGATGCGCCGGTGAATTTGCATCGTCCATCCGTCGATGTGCTGTTCAATTCGGCCGCCGAATGCGCAGGCCCCGATGCGGTCGGCGCCATCCTTACCGGCATGGGAAAAGACGGCGCACGTGGTTTGCTGGCGATGCGTCAGCAAGGTGCGTTCACGGTCGCTCAGGATGAAGCCACGTCGATCGTGTTTGGTATGCCGAAGGAAGCCATCGACATTGGCGCTGCCGAGGCCGTCGCGCCGTTAGGCCAAATTTCGCGACGCATCATGGGGCATCTCGCAGGGGTCGGCAATGATCGACCGATGACGCAGGGAAGCAAGACAAACTCGTAACCAAACTCTATACCTGTGGCGGCTCTTCAGACCTTTTCGGCTGAAACGCCT
>JANOKK010000735.1:0-1403 GCA_031419255.1 Betaproteobacteria bacterium | reverse complement strand
CCGCAGGAATGACCGTTCCCGCGTGCGGCACATTGACAATGACCGGGCCTTCACCGCGCGTCAATGTCCACAAATCAGTCATGCCGTACCTTTCCGCCGCGAACAATGTGTGTCGGTCGGGTGCCGCCCAGCCAATAAACCAATTCGGCGGGTGAATCCACACTCCACAGGCAAAAATCTGCGCGCATGCCAACCGCCAATTGTCCATGGCTCGTTGCCAAGCCCAGCGCGCGCGCCGCGTTCACCGTCACGCCGCGCAAAATTTCCACCGGTGTCAATCGAAAAATCGTCGCCGCCATATGCATGTTGGCGAGCAGCGAAACAATCGGGGAGGTACCGGGATTGAGATCACTCGCCACCGCAATCGGCACCTGCTGCGCACGCAGCATCTCGATCGGTGGCAGTCGCGTTTCGCGCAAAAAATAGAATGCACCCGGCAACAGCACCGCGACCGACCCACTTGCCGCCATTGCCATCACACCCGCTTCGTCGAGATATTCAAGATGATCCGCCGACAGTGCGCCGAAATACGCCGCAAGTCTTGCGCCGCCCGAATCCGACAATTGTTCGGCATGCAATTTCACCGGCAGTTGATGGGCACGAGCCGCCTCGAAGAGGCCTCGCACCTGTGCGTTCGAGAAGCCGATATTTTCGCAAAATGCATCAACCGCGTCGGCCAACCCAGTGGCCGCCACGGCAGGCAACATTTCGCCGCAAACGAAATCCACGTACTCGTCGGCGCGACCGGCGTATTCCGTCGGCAACGCGTGCATGCCGAGAAAGCTCGTCCGTATCGTCATTGCATTTTTCTCGCCAAGGTCGCGCGCGACGCGCAACATTTTCAGTTCCGTCTCAGTATCGAGGCCGTATCCGGATTTGATTTCAACCGCGGTCACGCCTTCGCGCATCAACGCGTGAAGGCGCGATTCACTTTGCCTGTACAAGTCCTCTTCCGTTGCCGCGCGGGTCGCGCTAACAGTGGAAAGAATGCCGCCGCCGGCGCGGGAAATGTCTTCGTACGATGCACCTTCAAGTCGCATTTCAAATTCGCTCGCGCGATTGCCCGCAAACACCAGATGCGTGTGGCAATCGATCAGGCCAGGAGTCATCAACGCGCCGGCGCAATCGGTTTCGAGGTCGAATTGCAAATCTGCAGGCAAGTCTTCCGCCGGGCCGATCCACTCGATGGTGTCCTCGTTCGTTACCACCGCGCCGCGCTCAATTGAGCCCAGATTGTCGCCCTGCATCGTTGCGATTCGCGCGTTGGTCCAAAGTTGGCGTGCGGATTGGTCTGGCGTCAGTTTCACGGCGTGCAAACTCAATGCAACAATCGCTTCAATGTCGCGCGATACTGCGCCAATGCCGGTTGTTCATTCGCGTGCCGCCCGCCGCGCACCACCCAC
>JANOKK010000734.1:0-1391 GCA_031419255.1 Betaproteobacteria bacterium | reverse complement strand
ACCGCCCCCGTCCGCCCTGCGGTACCGACGGGCATGTTTCCAGGCCGCCCTCCGACACCTCAGGGCGAACGGGGATGTGCGAACAGCGTTGGAATATTACCCGCTTCTCGCATCTATGGCCGAAAGTTGCGAATTGCGACTTATTTTATCCCTATACGATTCGCGCCCGCGATCGGTTGACGCACAATGCTCAACGCCAATTCAGAATTACTTTCCCCGATTGACCGGAAAGCATCGCCGCGAATCCATTTTCAAAATCGTCAACCGCGAATTGATGGGTGAGAATCGGCGAGAGATCGAGTCCGCTTTGCAGCATCGCCACCATCTTGTACCAAGTCTCAAACATCTCTCGACCGTAAACGCCCTTGATCTCCAGGCCTTTAAAAATTACCTGATTCCAGTCGATGGCGGTATTCGATGGCGGAATACCCAAGAGCGCAACTTTTCCACCATGATTCATGTTTTCAAGCAGGCTTTGAAACGCCGAGGGCACACCCGACATTTCCATGCCCACATCGAAACCCTCGACCATGCCAAGTTCGTCCATCACGCTCTTGAGCGACGCATTGGCGACATTGACCGCGCGAGTGGCACCCATTTTCATCGCCAGATTCAATCGGTAATCGTTGACATCGGTGACCACCAAATGGCGCGCGCCGACATGGCGCGCGATCGCCACTGCCATGATGCCGATAGGCCCGGCACCGGTGATCAGCACGTCTTCGCCGACCAGGTTGAATGACAGCGCGGTATGCGTTGCGTTGCCGTAAGGATCGAAAATCGCGGCCAGATCGTCGCTGATGGATTCGGGAATCTTGAATGCATTGAACGCCGGAATCACCAGAAATTCCGCAAAGCACCCCTCGCGATTGACGCCGACGCCAGTAGTATTGCGGCACAAGTGCCGCCGACCTGCGCGGCAATTGCGGCAATGGCCGCAGGTAATATGACCTTCGCCGGAGACCCGGTCACCGATCTCGAAGCCGCGCACCTCCTGGCCCATTTCGACGATGTGTCCCACGTATTCATGACCGACATGCATCGGCACCGGAATGGTTTTTTGCGCCCACTCATCCCACTTCCAGATGTGAATATCGGTACCGCAGATCGCGGTTTTTTTGATACGAATCATGACGTCGTTGTGGCCGACCACCGGTAGCGCTACGTCAGTCATGGTGAGACCGGGCGCGCGTTCGAGTTTGGCGAGAGCTTTCATTTGCATCGTCCTAAATTGCGCCCAACGATTTACCGACTTTCGCAAACGCGGTTACGGCGCGATCAATTTGTGCGGGCGTATGTGTGGCTGACATTTGCGTGCGGATGGCGGATGCCTTGCTTGACGAGGGCATATATGTCGTCGGCTTCAGCTTTCCAGTGGTGCCGAAAGGCAA
>JANOKK010000733.1:0-1300 GCA_031419255.1 Betaproteobacteria bacterium | reverse complement strand
CAGGCGCATACAGCGGCAAGGCTTTGGATAAGGCGGGCGTTCAGTCGCTGGCCAATATTCCGAGCAAGGAAGTATTGCTAGCGCAACTGTTGGGTCTCATGCAAAGCCCGGTATCGCGTTTGGCTCGCGTACTGGCGGCATTGGCCGAGAAGAAATCCGAAGGCGTTGCCGCATAGTTTCGGCCAAACGTAACCCATACTCAATCCCATTCAATTTTTCATAGGAATTTTCAATTATGGCATTCGATAAAGACGCATTCCTGGCCTCGCTCGACACGATGTCGGTGATGGACCTGAACGACCTGGTTAAAGCGATTGAAGAGAAATTTGGTGTCTCCGCTGCCGCAATGGCTGCTCCTGCGGCCGCCGGTGGCGCCGCTGCGCCGGTTGCTGAAGAGAAGACCGAATTCAACGTGATGCTGGTGGATTTCGGCGCCAACAAGATCAACGTGATCAAGGCAGTTCGCGAAATCACCGGTCTGGGCCTGGCAGAAGCCAAAGCGCTGGTCGAAGGTGCTCCAAAAGCGGTTAAAGAAGGTGTCAACAAAGCTGACGCCGATGCAATCGCCAAGAAACTCACCGACGCTGGTGCCAAGGCTGAACTGAAGTAATCGAATTACGCGGCATGCCGCGCAATTCGTCCTCACGAAGGTGGGGACCCAAGTTTGGTATGTAATGAGACATCTCCCGCCCGGTTTTTCCGTGGCGGGAGATGGTTTCTCTGATAGGTAAAAAGTAACAAACCCTAGCATCCACGAGGGTCACAAGGCAAAAATGCCTGTAAAACCACGCCAGTGCTGGATTTTGATATCACGATCATGATGATCGTGAGAGGCCAAAGCAAAGCGATCGATTTATTGTTCATCGCGTTTTGCTTTGTCTTCTGAAACGACTGCAGAAGACTAGTTTGGTCGGGCAACCTCCCGGTTGCTGTCAGCCACAGAAGGGTAGCGGCCCTTCGCCACACTTGACGTTATCAACTCATCGATAGCGCCAGTCGAAGAACATTGACGCTGGTGTCTGCTGGCGAAAATCTTTCAACGTTCGGAGAAACCATGTCTCATCCCGTAGCTTCCCCTGCCTATACCTTCACTGAGAAAAAGCGCATCCGCAAGAGTTTTGCGAAACGCGCCAGCGTTCTCGACGTGCCGTTTCTGTTGGCAACACAGTTGAATTCGTACGCCGAATTCCTGCAAGCCGAAGTGGTGGTCGCCAATCGCAACAATCAAGGATTGCAATCGGCGTTCACATCGGTATTCCCGATTGTGAGCCACAATCAATTCGCGCGCCTGGAATTCGTA
>JANOKK010000732.1:0-1243 GCA_031419255.1 Betaproteobacteria bacterium | reverse complement strand
ACCTGAAAACATCGCGAAACAGTTCCTACATGTCGTTGATCTTCACGCAAAACTGAAGTGTGAATGTGCCGGTTGGCGGTACCGGTGTCGTCGCCAGCGGTGAGGATTGCGCCGTGATCGTTCCCGTATATCCGTTTACATAAGGCCCACCGACCAATGCAATGGGCCCTGTAACCGTCGGCGCACCACAACCTGTCGCCAAGTTGGTATTCGCCGGGATCACGTCAGTCACATTGATGTTGGTGATATTGGCGGCCGCTGTGTTGGTACCCACAATCAGATACGAAATACACTTTCCGGGTACCGTATTCGGACCCGCAGTGATCGCCATATTGCTCCAGGGTGCATTCGGCACGCCCAACGTCAACATCGTTGCTGGTGTGACCACGCACGATCCATTGCCGCCGGGAAGTTGCTGGTACTTGTCTAGCTTCAGGCCGTCTGTGAGCGTTGTCGTGTCGGTTGCAGAAGTCGTGCTTCCTCCCGCGTTGTACGTTGCCGTCAACGTCGTCACGTTTGGCGGGCTGCCTGCCATCGCGGGCGCATTGACGCGGACAAATATCACCTGATTCGCGTTGGGCGCCAACATGAACGTCGTGGTGCCCGCGACGATCAGCGTATCGATGCCGACCTCCAGCGTGCCATTCATATTGGCGTCAAGGTACGCGGTCGAGGTCCATGAATTTGCAGGCACCTGGCTATTCGTCAAGAACACCGCCGTCGGGAACGTAATCGCTTCCGTGGAATTGCCATTGTTCGTCAGCGTGTGGTTGTAGGTCACTGATCCGCCTGGCACGGTGCTTTGTGCGCCATTTGGCGTGAGTGTGACGTTACGCAACGCGGCAATCGTAACTTGATCGCGCTTGCTGTCGGTGACGGCCGGAGCACCTTGCTGGACGACATTAAACGAAATCACATAATTGCCCGGAATGGCGGCAGTCGGCCCGGCGCTTGGAGCGGCACTCGGCGTCGACGTAGCTGGTACCACAACTTCGGCGCAAATGAGCTTGCTTCCCATTGAAGGAATTGGAATCGCGCCGGTGGATGTCACTGCACCACCCATCGTGGTTGCGCAAGCGCCTCCGCCACCGTCGTCGCGAAACGTGACCGACCAGCCGGTCGGCGTCGCATTGCTTCCGACAGGAACCGAGATCCATGTAGAGCCCAGATTGAAAATCGCCGGGGTTGCGCCAGTGTTGTTCACGAATAGACGGAACGTCGTGCTGCTGGTGGAAGCGGTGGA
>JANOKK010000731.1:0-3132 GCA_031419255.1 Betaproteobacteria bacterium | reverse complement strand
ATGTTCCACTTGTAGTGAAACCCGAGCCCGCCCGCGTAGGTGGGCGCGGAGACACCGGGAAACGCGGTCGATTCTTCAGCGACGGTGATGGCACCAGGACATTCCGTGCCGATCACTTCATTGACGCGCTTCAATAGCGATATCGCTTCCAGATTTTCGCGCCCGCCGTGCGCATTGGGAATCCATTCTCCCGCTGCACGGCTGTAATCGCGGTACAACATCGAGGCGACCGCATCCACTCGCAGGCCATCGACGCCGAAACGTTCGATCCAATACAGCGCGCTGCCCACCAGAAAATTGCGCACCTCATGGCGGCCGAAATTGTAGATCAGCGTATTCCAATCACGGTGGAATCCCTCGCGCGGATCGGCGTATTCAAACAGTGCCGTGCCGTCGAATTTCGCGAGACCGTGCGCGTCGCTGGGAAAATGCGCAGGTACCCAGTCGAGCAACACGCCGAGTCCTTGCTTGCGGCACTCAGCCACGAATCGAGCGAATCCTTCCGGCGGCCCGAAACGCGCAGAGGGTGCGAACAGGCCCAGCGCTTGATAGCCCCACGAACCATCGAAAGGATGCTCGCTCACGGGCAGCAATTGAATGTGCGTGAACGCCAATTCGGCAACATAGGCTGGCAATGACGACGCCAATTCGTCCCAGCTTGGAAACTGATTCGCGCCGCGCTTCCATGAGCCCGGATGCACTTCGTAAATTGAAATTGGTGCCGTGCGGGCATTCGCGTTGGCGCGATTCACGGAGAGTGTTTGACGCGGCAGCAACGCGGTGACGATGCTTGCCGTCTCTGGTCGCAACTCGGCCGCGCGTGCGTACGGGTCGGCTTTCAGGGGCAGCAATGCATTGTCCGCCGCGAAAATTTCAAACTTGTATTTATCGCCGATGGCCGCGTGCGGAATAAAAATTTCCCAGACGCCGGAAGACCCGCGCGAACGCATCGGATGTCGTCGGCCATCCCAGTTGTTAAATGTACCGACCGCACTGACACGCCGCGCGTTCGGTGCCCATAGCGCAAACCGCACGCCTTCGACCGGATGCGCACCCTCAAGTCTCTGTGGATGCGCACCAAGCACGTCAAACGGACGAAGATGACTGCCCTCACCGAGAAAATACAAATCCTGTTCGCTAATTTGCGGCGCAATGGAGAATGCGTCGGCGTAAATGCCGGATTCGCCGGAAGACCATTCGACTTGCAGGCGGTAATCGAAGTGTTTTCGGCGGCGTGGGATCACGCCTTCAAAAAATCCCGCCTCATCGCGAGAGTCAAGTGCTGCAACGGCGCGCGAAGACTTGGCATCGATGACAGCGACCGTATCGGCACCGGGCAACAATGCGCGTACCCAAAGCGCGCCCTGCGCATCGGCATGCATGCCCAGCACGTTGAATGGGTCGGTATGTTGCGCGCCAATCAAGGCGCGGACTTCGGTGTCTGGCAGCACGGATGGGCCTTACTTGCTCGCAGTCGGTTAAATTCTGATCGGCCCATGGCAACATGGTCCAATCCGAAGTACGTCCCTCTTTTTAAAGAGGGTGACGCAGGGGTTTCGCACGGCGTGCCGTGCGCCTGCGGAACGGCAGTCCCATGCATTGGGCTGCGCGTCCTGCAAGGATTGAGGGAAATTTACGGTGGTCATCTAGGCGCAATCGCTGCAAATCCCTCTCAATCTCCCTTTAATAAGGGAGAAGTGCTTCGCGTTGTGCGCGAGCACAATTGATGGCGAGAATTTCAACAAACCAGCAGCTTTTTCTATTTCAACGGCGCTACAAACTTTCCCAGACCCTCTCGACATACTCACCAATCGTGCGATCCGTCGAAAAGGCACCCATGCCGGCCACGTTCCGCAGCGCCTGCGCGGCCCACGCCTCGGGTCTCGCAAACAATACATCAACCTTCGATTGCGTCGCCACATAGTCGGCGAAATCGGCCATTAACATATACGTATCGCGGTTCAGCAGGTTGTCGGTCAAGGCGCGATAGCGTTGCGGCTCGCCCGGCGAAAACTCGCCATTGGCAATGGCGTTGATCACACGCTTCAGTTGCAGATTTTGTTCCACGAACAGTCTCGGATCGTAACCCAACGTCTTCATTTCTGCGACCGCATCGGTGCGCAGCCCAAAGACAAACATGTTCTCCGCACCCATCGCCTCGGCCATCTCGATATTGGCACCGTCCCAGGTGCCGATCGTCAGCGCGCCGTTCAACGCGAATTTCATGTTGCCGGTGCCGGAGGCCTCGGTGCCGGCGGTCGAAATCTGCTCGGACAAATCGGCCGCGGGAATGATGCGCTCGGCGAGCGATACACTGTAATTTGGCAGGAATACCACCTTCAATTTATCACCCACGCGCGCATCGCAATTGACCACGCGCGCGACATCGTGAATCAAGTGAATGATCGATTTCGCCGCGTGATAGGCCGATGCCGCTTTGCCCGCAAAAATTACCGTGCGCGGCACCCAATGGGCATTCGGATCATCGATGATCGCCTGATAGCGCGCCACCACATGCAGCACATTCAGCAGTTGACGTTTGTATTCGTGGATGCGCTTGATCTGCACATCGAACAGGCTCGCGGGATCAACGATGATGCCCAGCTCACGGCGGATATGGTCTGCAAGTGACACCTTGTTGGCGCGCTTGGTTTTCAAAAATTCCTGGCCGATTTTTTTCTGCGACGCTTTAGCTGAGAGCTTCGTCAAGTGCAATAAATTCAGTCGCCATTCATCGCCAATATGGCGGTCGAGCAACGCCGAGAATTCCGGATTGGCCTGCATCAGCCATCGGCGAGGCGTGACGCCGTTGGTCACATTCAGGAATTTGTCCGGCCAGATTGCGGCGTAGTCGGCAAAAATGGTTTGCACCATCAATTCCGAATGCAGCGCGGAGACGCCGTTGACTTTGCGCGAAGCGATGATCGCGAGTGCGGCCATGCGCACGCGCCGCTCGCCAGACTCATCGATCAGCGAGACACGTTCGACCATCGCGTCGTTGCCGGGAAAGTGCGCGCGAACTTCATCCAAAAAGCGCCGGTTGATTTCATAAATGATTTCAAGATGCCGTGGCAGCAGCGATTGCAGCATATGCACGGGCCAGGTTTCGAGCGCTTCCGGCATCAGGGTATG
>JANOKK010000730.1:0-6920 GCA_031419255.1 Betaproteobacteria bacterium | reverse complement strand
TACACGTTCACCGTGCGCGCCACCAATATTGCCGGGCAAGGCGCCGTTTCGGCCGCATCGCCGAGCGTCACGCCGGTGGCACCGCTCGTTATTGTCTCCGTCAATTCCCGCAAAACCCACACCGGCATCGGGCCGCTTGATGTGTTGATCGATCACAACATCGTCAGCAACGGACTGGTTTCGGTAGAGCCGCGCAATATCGGCAGCGGACATTTACTGGTATTCCAATTCAGCGGCACAGTCACGGTTCCCGGTGGCGTGATGACGACGGTGGGTTCCGCCAGCACACCCATTGCATCGGGCAACAATGTGCTCGTAACCCTGACCAACGTACCCGACCGGCAGCGCGTGACAGTGACGCTTTCCGGCGTGAACGGTTCCGCCGGTGCCACCGCCACGATGGGATTTCATGTCGGCGATGTCAGCAATTCTCGCGCCGTGAATGCCGCTGACATCAGCGGCGTGAAAGCGCGCAACGGGCAGATGGTGAATGCCACAACGGCGCGATTCGATATCAACCTCTCCGGTGTTATCGATGGCAGCGATGTCTCCGTAGTGAAGGCGCGATCGGGCCAAGTATTGCCCTGACCGTTTGTCGGCAGCGCATGTCACGCGTCTGGCAGCCTGTGCGAAACTTAACCACATGCGTTTAGCCTCATTTTTGTGTGCGGTGCTGTTGTGGGCCGCCGCACCACTTTCATCGGCCAACATTACGCTCGCCCCGCTGGCCGGCGGTTTTTCATTGCCGGTCGATATCGCGAACGCGAATGACGGCAGCGGACGACTGTTCATCGTCGAGCAAGCTGGAAAAATTAAGATCATTCAAAACGGTTTCGTGTTGCCGTTACCGTTTCTCGATCTGACCGGAACGAATTCCATTGTCAGCGCCGGCGGTGAACAAGGTTTGTTGGGCTTGGCCTTTCATCCGCAATACGCGAGCAACGGACAGTTTTTTGTCTATTTCACCGGCAACTCGAATACCGGTGCGGGAATTAATTTTGGCGATATCGTGATTGCGCGCTATCAGCGCTTAGCCGCGAATCCGAATCTCGCCGATCCTGCGTCGCGCGTGAACCTATTGCGGATTCCGCATTCGACCTATCAAAACCACAATGGCGGCGCGCTGCGCTTCGGTCCGGATGGTTTTCTTTACGCAGGTGTCGGCGATGGTGGCAGCGGCGGCGATCCGTTCAATGCCGGTCAAAGCCTCAACACGCTGCTCGGCAAAATCTTGCGCATCGACGTGACCGGCGTTGCCACCTACACGGTACCTGCCACCAACCCGTTTGTATCGACACCCGGTGCGCTGCCAGAGATTTGGGCCTATGGCGTGCGCAATCCATGGCGTTTCAGTTTCGATCGCACGACCGGTAATTTTTACATCGGCGATGTCGGCCAGAACGCGTGGGAGGAAATCAATCGGCAAGCCGCCGGTGCAAGTGGCGGCGCGAACTATGGCTGGAATGTGTGCGAGGGCAATCATCGTTATCCGCCGCTGGCAACCGTCACAAACTGTGTCCCGCCGCTGAATTACGTCGCGCCGATACTGGAGTATCCGCGCAGCGATGGAAGCTCGATCACGGGAGGCTATGTCTATCGCGGGCAAAGCACGCCGGATCTTGCCGGCAGATACGTTTTTGGCGATTTTTCGAGTAGCCGACTCTGGCATGCATCGGCCACGGGTGGCGCCTACACGTTGATCGCGGGATTGACGCCGCAGGTCAGCACCTTCGGCGAAGGAGAATCGGGCGAGCTGTACCTCGCAAACCTCGGGGCCGGCACCATCTCCGGATTTTCATCTTCCACTGATTTCACGCCCGACCAAATCGCGTTTTTCACGGTGAACAATGCGCCATTGTCGACAACGATCGAATCCAATCTCGTGAAAATCACCGGGCTGGGTACGACGTCGAACATTTCAGTCGCCGGGGTGGCCGGCGCGGGCGGCGAATTCACGATTTCACCTGGACCCGGCAACCCCGTCGGTTGTTCCGCCTCATATCGGCCGGGCGCAGGTACGATTGCGACCGACAACTACGCCTGCGTGCGATTGACCAGCGCCGCGACACCGAATACGTCGCGCACGACGGTGCTCACCATCGGCAACAAGTCGTTCAATTTCACGGTCAACACCGGTGTCGGCCCGACGCTCTTTACCGTCACGCCGTCACTTGGGCCGAATGGATTCTTGAGTCCCAATCAAGCGCAGCAAGTCTTGTCGGGCCAAACCGTTGCCTTCTCCATCGCGCCGCTTGCAGGCTATTCAGCGGTCGTCACCGGCACCTGCGGCGGCTCACTCAATGGCACCAACTACAACACCAATCCCATCACGGCCGATTGCACCGTGATCGCGACATTCAATCCCGTTTACACCGTCACACCGAGCGCCGGTGCGAATGGCAGCATTGCGCCAAGCAGCGTCCAAATTGTCAATCCCAACGCTACTCCCGTTTTTGCGATCACGCCCAATGCAGGTTATACCGCGAGCGTTTCCGGTACCTGCGGCGGCGTGCTGGTGGGATCGACATTCACCACCAATAGTGTCACCGCCAATTGCAAGGTCGTCGCGATTTTCACCGCCATCCCGGTCGCACCCGACGCGCCGATTATCGGTGCCGCAGTGGCAGGCGACTCGCAGGCAAGTATCAGCTTCACTTCGCCGATCAACAACGGCGGCGCGTTGATCACTCAATACACCGCCACTTGCAATCCAGGAAATCTCGCCGCGAGCGGTGTGGCTTCACCCATTACGGTCAGCGGACTTGCGAACAACACATTGCACACCTGCAGCGTTACCGCGACCAGTAGTGCCGGAACGAGTGTGCCATCGGCGACGGTAGACGTGACGCCCAACATCGGCGCAGCGCTCGCCCTCGTGGCCGTCAAATCCCGCAAGACTCACGGCAGCGCCGGGCCATTCAGCCTGCCCATCGAACCCGTCGCCGACATTAACGGCCCATTGACCGTTGAGCCACGCATGATCGGCAGCGGCCATACACTTGTATTCGAATTCAATGTGCCGATTTCCGCGCCCGGCACCGCGCAGGCGATCAATGCATCGGCGCTACCCATCGGCCTCGCATCGACCGCGCCATCCGGCAATAATGTTGTGGTCACATTGACCAACATTCCCGACAATCAGCGCATCACCGTTACGTTGAGCGATGTCAATGGGCCGGGCTTTTCACGCGCGGTATCGCTGGGGTTTTTGGTTGGCGATGTCAATGGCACAAAGACCGTGAACGCAAGCGACATCAGTGCACTCAAGGCGCGCACCGCTCAATCGCTGAATCTATCCAACTTTCAATTTGACCTGAACGCATCGGGCATCGTGGATGGCGTGGACATCACCGCGGCAAAGCTACGCTCTGGACGCGCCGTCCAATAAACTCTATATCTGGCGAGGCTTGCAGACGAAAATGCCGCCAAACGCCGCGCCAGTGCTAGAGATTACGGAATAGATAACCCCGATCTTGCCTTCACCAGCGTCGTATCCTGCGCATTGATGGCACCGGAAACACTTAGGTCGAACTTGAAATTTTGTGGCGTGAGTATGCCGGTGGCGCGCGCTTTCACGGCGCTGATATCGCTCGCGTTCACGCGCTGCGAATTGCTGACGTCGCCGACCAAAAATCCCATCGATACTGTGCCATTGGCGGGGGTGCCGTTCACGTTGGCCAGTGAAATGGTGGCACGCTGATTGTCCGGTACATTGGTCAGCGTCACGATCACTTCCTGATTGCCGCTCGCCGTGGCGGTGGCGGTACCAGCCGTGGTGGTCACGCTTCCCGGTAGCATGGCGGAAACCGCTTGATCGAACTGAAAGACAATTTTGTGACCGGCACCGATAAGGCGTGGTTCCACCAAGATTGCGCCGTTGATCGGCACGCCGATGGTGATGGGCAAATCGTAGGGTACACCGGCATGCACTTTGCGTGATTGCACCGCCACCAGCAGGGCCACGCCGCCGGTAAATGTGGCGGTGACATTTGTTGCCATCGTCAAAGTCACCGTGCAGTTGCCGGTTCCCGCACAGCCGCCGCCGCTCCAGCCGGCAAAAATCGATCCTCCCGAGGTCGCTGCCGTGAGGGTCACCATCGTTGACGGCGCAAACGACGCCACGCAGACATTTCCGCAATTGATCCCCAGCGGCGATGAGGTCACGCTGCCGCTGCCAATAACGGCGACCGTCAGGTTCACCAGCGCCGCGCCGACGGTGTTTTTTACCTTGACCACAAAACCGTTATCGACCACGCTGCCGGTGGTGCCGTTGCCATGCTCGACATCGCGCTGGCTCACTTGTCCCCCCGCGACGATGGTGCCGTCCGAGGCGAATTGCAGGTCGTTGATGTTTTCGGTATTAACGGTAATCACGATCGCCTGAATGCCACCGGTGCCGAACCCACTATCGAGTGATCCATCGGCGTTATAGCGCACGATCACGCCATCGGCACCCGACAGACAGGAGGCGCCGCAATCGCGCCGGCCCGCCACCAGAATTTTGCCGTCGGCCGTGACTTGCAATGGTCCCGCCAGATTGGTGTTTGGCCCAACGGCCGTCGTGACCACACCCGCCGTGCCAAATAGCGTATCGGGCGAGCCATCGGCGTTCAAGCGGACAAGCGTCCATTGGTAATTGCCAGAGGCGGCAACCCGTTCACTGCGCGCGAGCAGCAGTATTTTGCCGTCGCTTTGCACCCGCATGTTGCGCACATTGTCTTCAAGCACGGACGGTGCGACATTGATGCGACCGCCGCTGCCCCAACTGGTGTCGATTGCACCGCTGGTGGTTAATTTATAGAGCGCAATATCGCGCGCACTGCCGACCCCATACGAATAGCTCAGGAATATTTTTTCGTCTGCCGCAAACCGGGTGCGAATGGTGCCTTGGACAAAACCCTGCGTATTCAGAAACTGGATCGTGTCGGGAACCAGCAGATCCACCCGGCCCCCGGTTCCAAAGCCCGCATCAAGCGAGCCATTGGCATTCAGGCGTACCAATCCGACTTTATTGTTATTGACGGCGTCGGCGTTGCCGGTCGCGAGCAGTCGGCCATCCGCATAGGTTTCCAGCCGCATGAATCCCAGATTGGCGATGGTGGTGGAACCGTTGACCCCAAACGTCGTGTCGATCTGGCCGTCGGATAACAATCGGTAAATCACCATGTCCGGATTGGCCGATCCGCTGTTGACCGCAAACGCCACCACCACGGTGCCATCGCCGCGAATGGCGAGACCGGCGGTGCCATTGAAGACCGTATTGGCGGGTGCCGCCAAGCGCACACGCCCGGCCGTGCCCCAGGTGGTATCCAAGGTGCCATTGGCATTGAGTCGGGCAACACCGGCCACGCTGAAACCGTTTTCCAGTGCATTGCGCGCGGTCATGAGAACGATGACTTTGTCGTCGGTTTGGACGGCGAGCCGATCAACACTTTCAACGCCGAACGGGCCAAACGAGACGAACGCTTTGCCCGCACCGCCGGGAGAGGTGCCGGTGCCAAACGAGGCGATCAGGCTGCCATCGGTGGCCGGGTTTTCGGCGATACCGTAGAGCAGAAATGGGTACGACGGCTGCTGGATCGGGAACGGCGAATTGTGATTGATGTTCAGCGTCTGATTGGCGATGCCTGCGCCGGTCGGCGCGTAGGTAACGAAGAGCTGGCAACTGCCTCCGGCGAGGATGGATCCGCCACAGGTATTGCCAACGGTCATTGGCGCGGATACGCCACTGAAGTTAAACGTTGCGGTGGCGGTGCCGAAATTGCGCAGGGTCATGACAATGGTTCGAGAGGTGCCGATGGCCTGATTGCCGAAGGTGATTTCACGCGTAGTTTGCTGGGTGTAGAAGGTCGGATACGCGGGTACCATGCCGGGTACATGTGACACCACCAACGCCGATTGGCCGTTGGCGATACCGTAGCCACTGAGGCTGACCGCGACACCCGACACCGGGCCGGCCGTCAACAAGGTGTCGGTTGAAAAACCGCCAAAATTTGGCGTGAAATTGACATTCACCGTACAGAAAGCACCGGCCGCCAGCGTAAGGGGCGCGAGCGGGCAATCGTGACTCTGAATATTAAAATTATCCTGATTGGAAAAGCCGAACGCGACGATGGATGCCGGCGTCGCGGAAATATTGGTGATGGTGACGGCTTTGCTCGGGCTGGTCGTATTGACCGTTTGATAGCCCAGAAACACCCGCGAAAAAATGCCCGGTGCCTCGGTGATGGTGGCGGACAAGGCGACCGACGGCGGTGGCCCGGTCGTGTTGTGCGTATACATCCCGTTTTCTAGCGAGAGCGACAACACGGCCGAAGAATCAGCCGCCACGCCAAAGGAGCGGATGTCGCTGCCACTCAATCCGCCTGAATACGGCGTAAACGACGTGCCGCCGTCAGTTGACAACCATACGGCCGGATTGCCGACGTTCGCGGAAATGCCGGCATAAATATCGCCGTTGGCCAACACGCGAACTTGCGATGCCGCCTGACTGCCGAGAATCTTGGTCCAGGTATCGCCGCCGTTGGTGCTTTTGTGTATGCCGGACGATGTCGTCAGTGTGCCGTTGGCATTGGCGTGATGGTTGGCGATATACAATTCCTGCGAATTGCCGATGCGCACCCGCACCGCGCTGACCGGCAGCAGCGATACGTTGCTGTTGTCGGTGGCCGAATACTTGAGCGTCCAACTCGCGCCACTGTCAATCGACTTGTACAGACCGGCGTCGGTGGCCGCATAAACGATGGCGGAATTGTTCGGATCCAGCGTTACCGTGTTGATCGATCGTGCATCCGCAGTTGCAAGCCCGCTGTTTGATGCCAGCCAATTCGCACCACCGTCGATACTCTTGAATACACCGGCCGCATCACTCAACCCAAGATAGAGAATTTGTGAATTGTTGGCGTCGATCGCCAGCCGGC
>JANOKK010000729.1:0-4876 GCA_031419255.1 Betaproteobacteria bacterium | reverse complement strand
CCCCGGCTTCCAAAAGGCCACATCGTCCAACTCCCAAAGGCTAGAAACTCGCTTGTGCATGTTAGCGGAAGGGACAGATGTTCGCCAACTCCCAGCCGCGGTGATCGAATTCTGGGGGCATAATTTTCACGTCTTCACTTCATTTATGAGTGGCAAAAATAGCACCCTGAGTCACGTCATTTGTTTTTCAAAAAAGAACTCCGCTCTTGTATACAGAACAGAGTTTGAGGGGAATTTCTCCAACTTCACCGAGACTAACGTTAGTCTCTGCTTCAACGCGTCGGCGAATACGTCAGGATAACTTTTGAGCCGATGAAGAAAATCGGTTTGCCGCATAAGCAACTTGGGGAAATGAAGCGAATGAGTCACTCGGAGGAGTTGGACAAAAAGATATTAAAAAGACTTGCCGAACCGCCCGGTGGAGGAAGTTTCAGGGAAGTCATCAAATTGGATTCTGGCGAGAAAATTACCCACCAATGCAGCATGGCAACCGGTTGGGCGTCCGTCCACTGGCGGCACCAATACGAAGCCCACTTTTTGCAACCCATGCCTGAATGGGTTAGCTACGAACATCCGTATCACCGACGGGGACTCTGCGAGTTGGCCGTTGAAAGCAAAACAAAGTTGCCTGACGCAAAGCCGCGCTCATCTGCTTCGCGAGAATCCGCGCAATGGCATTGATGGGGTCGTGATGAATTATTTTTTGAAAGCAACTGGAACCACAGATAAATTGTCTCGCAATTTCAATAACACCGCCCTTTTCCCAGCGCCCTTAGCGCCGAATACCAAGCGCAAGCATTTCGAAGCATTTTGGGGACAGACCGCCAGTCTTTCCCGCAGCGCTGAAAACAAATACAAGGGCCGCGCTCGATATTGGGCGGGGCGACATATTCTTGAATTGACCCGGGCACCTTTCATACCCTCTGCACATGTTTACGCCATGACGCGCCTACCCTGCGACGGTTTGAATTTTGCCAACGTTGGCAAGGCCTCGATCAACTCGCCTAATCTCGTTTCGGCAATACGCAAATCATAGATCGTTTGCAAATTCAGCCAGAACTGCGGGCTGTTGCCGAAGAAGTGGCCAAACCGCAGGGCAGAATCGCCCGTGACTGACCGCTGTCCATTCAATATATGCGTGATTCTGTTGGTTGGAACGCCAAGCTGCCGCGCCAATTCCGCGGCGCTCATTTGTAATGCTTCCAATTGCTCGGCGAGGTGCTCGCCCGGATGGATTGCGCTGCGTCCCATGTTTCACCTCTAGTGATAGTCGATAATTTCAACGTTCGTCGGGCCGGGAGAACGATCCGGCCACTCGAAACAAATCCGCCATTGATCGTTGATGCGAATGCTGTACTGCCCTTTCCGATCCCCCTTTAAGGCCTCAAGCCGGTTACCGGGGAGATGCAAGTCGGCAAGGGTGGTCGCGGCGTCTAGTTGATCGAGCTTTAATTCAGTCTGCCGATGGATCCCTTCAAATGCCTTGACGCGTTTTCCATTTGCGAAGTTGTCCGTTCGCTTATCTCGGTAGCTCAGGATCATGATGCAACATCATGCCGGGAGTTATTCGTTACGTCAAACGTAATTTCACTGCGTGCTGTGAACATAGCAGGCTCGGGTATCCATCTATTTTGCGTGCCGATGAGATCAATATTTGTCGTTGCGCGATGTTGATCTGAGCAAACGTAAGGATTGCGCCCCGCCTCTTGCCTAACCTCCCCTGCATGCGTTGGAGAATTCCCGCCGGACGGCGCCGCCGGAAAAAGTAGGCCCGAAAACGGCAAACGTAAATGGGTTTGATGGATTCAACTTCCAAAGGCTGGGAAACTTGTGTTCCGCCGCGAAACGGATTACCATGACCATGGTCATTACTATAGTCAATTTTAAGGACGCGTTGCCATGCAGACAATCCAGGCATCTGAATTCAAGGCGAAATGCCTCGCATTGATGGATCAGGTCGCCGCGACCGGCGAGGGCATACTCATTACCAAGAATGGTAAACCGGTGGCGGAGTTGCGCCCACCCGCCCGCGCGCGCCCAAAATCACCGTTTGGCTTGCATAAGGGCATGATGGAAATCACCGGAAACATCATTTCACCGATTGACGTGAAATGGGACGCGAACAAATGATTTTGCTCGACACGCACGCGCTCATTTGGATGAATCAGGACGACGCCGCGCTGGGCAAAGCCGCACGGCGCCTCATTCAGGCGGCGTGGGATACCCAGAAGTTGGCGGTGAGCGCAATCAGTTTCTGGGAATGTGGAATGCTCCACGCGGCGAAACGGGTGCGGCTTCTGCATTCGCCCGTCGCTTGGCGCGCACAACTCCTCTCTGCCGGTTTGATTGAGTTCCCGGTAGATGGCGAAATTGCCCTGCTTTCGGTTCATCTCGACCTGCCTCACAAAGACCCCGCCGACCGCTTCATCGCCGCCACCGCCATCGCGAAAGGTGCGGCGTTGATGACCGCTGATTCCAAGCTATTGAAATGGAAGCACGCGCTCAAACGCCACGATGCCTCACGGTAATGATTGCATCTGAAAGGCCGCGCATTGAGCTGCGTCCTCTGCGTTTTTCGACCGAGCCGATGCACTTCCTCCCGTATTCTTAATTACAACGAACGGACTGAATCCCGACCTACGCCGGGCCGACGGGTTCATGAGAAGCGTGTGCTCGGGTTTCTTGCACAAGTCCCGCAATCCACCGCGAATATAACTTGTCCGCCAGTGTTCGCAACGCGACAATATTTTTGTCCATCGCATGTTGCATTTCTACCGGTCGTTGCACACTTGCCGACGCGGCCACATTTTCTGACGCCCAATCGCCGCACCATTCTTCGATCATCGCTGGCGTCATTTCGGTATGGCACTGCATGGCAAGCGAGTCGCCAACGACAAACGCCTGATTGGCGCATGCATCACCCGTAAGAATGCGCGTCGCATCGACAGGCAACGTGAATGTTTCGCCGTGCCATTGAAAAGTCGTATGACGTGATTGCTGCACAAAGTCTTCGCCCAGCCACTCGCGCGCGACCGCATTGTTTTCGGCGATAACGGGATTCCAGCCGATTTCCTTCACCATATTAGCGCTGACGATACCGCCCAGCGCCTTCGACATCAACTGGCCGCCCAGGCAATGCCCGATGCAGGGCTGCCCACGCGAGATTGCGTCGCGAATCACGCCGAGTGTTGGCGGTATCCACGGCAAATCATCGTTCACGCTCATCGCGCCGCCCATGAAAACCAGGCCGGAAAATAAACTGGGATCAGCCGGAATATGGTCGCCCTCATCAATTTTGAACAGTTGCCATGGAATCGAGTGGCGATCGAGAAAGCTGGCAAAATAGCCGGGACCATCCTCGGGTGAAAAACGAAATATGGCGACAGTTTTCATGATGTGTAGAGCAAGATGCGCGTCTGTGGCGATGCGGCATTTTACGCGCGCGCTGGCTCTGTGTTTGGGATTGAGCGGTGGCGCATCGTGGGCAATCAGCGTGACTCTGGTTGGACTCTTTCCCGGCAAGGCGGTGGTGGTCATCAATGGTCAAGATCCGCGCACCGTTTCGGTCGGCCAGAAATCGCCGGAAGGCGTGACGCTCGTGAGCACCGCTTCTGCCACCGCTGTGTTCGATATCGACGGCAAACGGCAAACACTGGAATTGGGGCAACACTTTGTTCCCGCAGGCGGCAAGTCGGGCGCGACGCTCGCGGTTGCCGCAGACGGACAAGGACATCATTGGATTCTCGGTCAAATCAATGGCAAGACCACGCGTTTTCTAGTCGATACCGGAGCCACCACTGTTTCACTCCCGGCAACATTCGCAAAGTCGGCGGGCATCGATTATAAAAAAGGCCAGCGCGGAATTCTGCAAACCGCGAATGGCCCCGCCGCTGCGTTTCGGGTCACGCTGGATGCGGTCATGATCGGCGATATCACGGTCTATCAGGTCGATGCAACGGTGCTGGAGAATGGTCTCGATACCGCATTGCTGGGCATGAGTTTTTTGAGTCGCACGGATATGAAACGCGACGGCGCGAATCTGGTGTTGACCAAGCGGTTTTGACAGTTGCGCTGACAAACAAAAAAGCCCCGAAATCCGGGGCTTTTTCACTGAAAATTCATGTGCCTAATTGATTGCCTTGTCGCGCTCAATCATCGCATACGCGCTGTGATTGTGAATCGATTCGAAATTTTCCGATTCCACCACATACGATTCCACTCGCGCATCCGCGTTCAACGCTGCCGCGACATCGCGCACCAGATCCTCGACAAATTTCGGATTGTCGTAGGCGCGCTCGGTGACGAATTTCTCGTCGGGGCGCTTCAGCAAACCATACAACTCGCAAGACGCCTGTTCTTCGGCGATGCGAACCACATCCTCGATCGACAGCGGCACCGCGCCCTTCACTGAAATCGTGATATGCGAGCGTTGGTTGTGCGCGCCGTAGGCGGAAATTTCTTTGGAACAAGGGCACAGGCTGGTGACCGGCACGACCACTTTGGTCGTGATGGTGGCGGCACCATTCTTGATTTCACCCGTGAGCGTGACGTCGTAATCGAGCAATGATTTCACGCCCGAAACCGGTGCCGCTTTCTCGATGAAAAATGGAAACTGCATCTCAATCCGGCCCTCGGCCACTTCCAGGCGCGTGACCATACGTTGCAGCAACGCGACCAGCGATTGCGCGGAATAAGGTTCAGGATTGTTTTCAAGAATTTCCACGAACCGCGACATGTGCGTGCCCTTGACGCTATGGGCAAGGCGAACATTCATGTCGAACACCGCCACCGAATGCGCGACCGCACCGCTTTCGGTTTGTACGCTGATCGGATGCCGAAGCGCCTTGATGCCGACCCGATCGATGGAAATTTTGCG
>JANOKK010000728.1:0-4539 GCA_031419255.1 Betaproteobacteria bacterium | reverse complement strand
TTCCCGATTTCAACGATCTGGTGTATCGGCAAAATTGGCAGGAAGCGCTCGTTACGTTGCATTCGACCAACAATTTTCCGGAATTCACCGGGCGCGTCTGCCCGGCACCTTGCGAGGCGGCGTGTACGCTCAACATCAACGACGATGCGGTAGGAATCAAGTCGATCGAACACGCGATCATCGACAAAGGCTGGGAAATGGGTTGGGTCGTGCCACAGCCGCCGAACAGAAAATCCGGCAAGCGCGTCGCGATTGTCGGTTCAGGCCCGGCGGGCCTTGCCGCCGCGCAGCAATTGGCACGCGTCGGGCACGATGTGATCGTGTTTGAAAAAGCCGACCGCATTGGTGGCTTGCTGCGTTATGGCATTCCCGATTTCAAGATGGAGAAAACGCATATCGATTTGCGCGTCGCGCAAATGGAAGCCGAAGGTGTGCAATTTCGCGTCAGTCAGCACATCGGCGTCGATACGCCGGCGGAAGTGTTGATGCAGGATTTTGACGCGATCGTACTTTCAGGCGGTGCCGAATTGCCGCGCGATTTGCAGGTGCCGGGGCGCGGCCTCGCAGGCATTCATTACGCAATGGAATTTTTGCCGCAACAAAACAAGATCGTCGCCGGTGATGATGTGCCAGGCCAACTGCGCGCCACGGCCAAGCACGTGATCGTGATCGGCGGCGGCGACACCGGCAGCGATTGCGTGGGTACGTCCAATCGCCATGGCGCAAAATCGGTCACGCAATTTGAATTGCTGCCGCAGCCGCCCGAAGAAGAAAACAAACCGATGGTGTGGCCCTATTGGCCGATCAAATTGCGCACCTCTTCGTCCCATGAAGAAGGCTGCGAGCGCGATTGGTCGGTCGCGACCAAGGAATTCGTCGGCAAGGACGGCAAGGTCGAGAAACTGAAGGCCGTGCGCGTCGAATGGAAAGACGGAAAAATGCAGGAAGTGACCGGCTCCGAATTTGAAATGAAAGCAGATCTGGTGCTGCTTGCGATGGGATTTTTAGGGCCCGAACGAAAAGGTCTGCTCACGCAATTTGAATCGCTCGGCGTGGAAAAAGATGCGCGTGGCAACGTAAAAGCGCCGACCGAAGGTGCCAGAGCCTATCAGACGGCGAACCCAAAAGTATTTGCCGCCGGGGACATGCGACGCGGGCAGTCGCTGGTGGTGTGGGCGATCCGCGAAGGACGCCAATGCGCGCGCACGGTCGATGAGTATTTGATGGGTCGCTCGGATTTGCCGCGTTAGTGCGGAGTGCGACTGAACACCGACTAACACCGACAAACTCCAATACTGGCGCGCATTGCAGGCCTAAAACGCCTGAAGAACCTCGCCAGTCATAGAGTTTCGCTCCACCATTTCGCATTGACCCGAATGCGATAATTCACAGGCGCGTTCGACCGACCGCGCGTTTTCATTTCTCGGCCTTGCCGCCGCACCATTGCAAATATGATGCTTCAAAACGACACATTTCTGCGCGCGCTGATGCGTGAACCAACCCGCTACACGCCCATCTGGATCATGCGCCAGGCGGGTCGCTATTTGCCGGAATACAATGCCACGCGCAAACGCGCCGGCAGCTTTCTGGGGCTTGCCAAGAATCCCGACTATTGCACCGAAGTCACATTGCAGCCGCTTGAGCGTTTCAAGCTCGACGCCGCGATTCTGTTTTCAGACATCCTCACCATTCCCGATGCAATGGGATTGGGATTGTATTTCGCCGATGGCGAAGGACCGAAATTCGAGCGTACGGTACGTACCGAAGAGGACGTGAAGAAGTTGCCAGTTGCCGACATGGGCCAATTGAAATATGTGTTCGACGCGGTCTCGCAGATCAAGGGCGCATTGAAGGGCCGCGTGCCGCTGATCGGTTTTTCCGGCAGCCCCTTCACGCTTGCGTGCTACATGATCGAGGGTGGTGGTTCGGATGATTTTCGCCGCGTGAAAACGATGCTCTATCAACGCCCGGATTTACTGCACGCGATCCTCGAAAAAAATACCGAGAGCATCATTGCTTACCTGAACGCGCAAATCGACGCCGGCGCGGACGCGGTGATGCTGTTCGATACCTGGGGCGGCACACTCGCGCACAGCGCCTATCGCGAATTTTCGCTCGCCTATGCCGAGCGCATCATGGCGGGGCTCACGCGCACGCGCGATGATCGAATTGTGCCGCGAATTTTTTTCACCAAAGGTGGCGGACTCTGGCTCGACGCCATGGCGGATATCGGTGCCGATGCGCTGGGGCTCGATTGGACAATCAATCTGGCGGACGCAAAGCGGCGCGTCGGTGGCAAAGTCGCGCTGCAAGGTAATCTCGATCCCAACACCTTGTTCGGTGACAACGCCACCATCGAACGCGAAGCGACGCGGGTGCTGGCGGAATTCACGGCCGATGGGAACCCGAACGGCCACGTTTTCAATTTAGGCCATGGCATTTCCCAATTTACCGACCCCAATCGCGTCGAAGCGCTTGTTAACGCTGTTCACCGCGCCAGTGCTAGGGGTTAGCAAAGGGGCGCTGTCAAGAAAAATATTTTTGAAAATGAGGCCGTGTCGCGCTTGCTTATGCACAGAAACCGTGTTCTAGCGATATAGCCGTGGTTATTCGTGGTGCTTGGCAAATATCCGCTGTAAACGATTGTCTTTAAAAGATTTTTTTTATTCTTTTGCAGTGCAAAAAATTCTTCAATGCCTTGTTCCCATCCTAAAGTTGTTCGCCGAATCAACCTATGCACAATGTTATCCACAGGCTGAAACCCTATTATCCATGCGGGTTTCCGGGCATTTCCCAGCAGGCATGTTGAGTTCGTTGAATGAATTCAAAAATCACTCATTTGTGTCGGGCAAACGGGATTCGCAGCGGGTAAATCCATTCGCAAATTTTGCGTCTCAACTTAAATGAAACCGAACATTGTCCACATTGCGCTCGACTTGCCGATCGAAAAGTCTTTCGACTTTCTGGCGCCCGACGCGACACAAAATGATGTCGGCAGAATGGCCGTAGTGCCGTTCGGCAACAAGTTGCTGAGTGGAGTGGTCATTGGTTTGAGCGCCACGACGCACGTACCCGTCGACAAACTTAAAGGCATCAAATTCATTCAACGCGCCTTGCCGAAATTTTCCGCGCACGACATCGCGCTGATCCGTTTTTGCCAAGGCTACTACCATCATCCGTTCGGCGCGATTGCAATGAACGGCTTGCCACCTGCCATGCGCGCCACCCGCCATTTTGTGCCGAAGGCAGACCGTGAAGTTGTCCTCACCGCCGCAGGTCGCGATGCATTGCGCGCACTGCCGGCACGCGCGGTCGCGCAACGCGTACTGCTTGAAGCGATCAACGCCGCGCCGCGATCCGAGAGTTTGCTGAAATCGAACCATGAGCGCGCAGGCCCGACATTGCGCGCGTTGATTGCCAAAGGCTGGATCGAATTTCGCGCGATCGATACTAAGCATGAAGGCCGGACTTTGCCGCCCCGCGTTGCTGCACGCACATTCGTGCCCGGCCCAGCGTTGAACGCGGAGCAATCCCGGGCCGTCGAAGAAGTAAGTGGCGCACTGGGGAAATTCGCACCTTATCTGCTTTCCGGCATCACTGGCAGCGGTAAGACCGAGGTCTATTTGCATGTGATCGCGAACGCGCTGCTGCGCAATCGCCAGGCGCTGGTATTGATGCCGGAAATCAATCTCACGCCGCAATTTTTGCGCCACCTGCAGGCCCGTTTTCCCGATGCGGTGATCGCCGAACAGCATAGCGGTCTCGCCGATTCGCCGCGACTCAAAGGTTATATCGACGCATCTTCGGGGCGAGCAAATATCGTCATCGGCACACGTCTCGCTGTGTTCACGTCGATGCCGAATCTCGGCGTGATCATCGTCGATGAAGAACACGATTCGTCGTTCAAGCAGCAAGAAGGGTTTCGTTATTCGGCGCGCGATGTCGCGGTGTTTCGCGCGCAACAGGCAGCATGCCCGGTGGTACTCGGTTCCGCAACGCCGTCGCTGGAAAGCGTGCAAAACGTCGCGCGCGCACGCTTCACGGAATTGAAACTGCCGTTGCGTGCGACGCCGAACGCCGTGTTGCCCTCGATTGATTTCATCGATCTGAATCAGGAACGTGCCGAGGACGGTATGTCGGTGTCACTCATCAAGGCGTTGCAGGCCACGATCAAGCGTGGCGAACAAGCGCTGGTGTTTATCAATCGCCGCGGTTACTCGCCCGCGCTGGTATGCGCGCACTGCGGCTGGATGCCGGGCTGTACGCGTTGCAGCGCGCGTCTGGTGTTTCATCAGCGCGAGCGGCAAATGAAATGCCACCACTGCGGCTATCAATCGCGCGTGGCGACGGTGTGCGCCGATTGCGGTAGTCACGAATTGTTGCCGGCAGGGCAGGGTAGTGAACGCGTTGAAATCGCCTTGCGCGCGCATTTGCCGGGTGCCCGCATCGCGCGGGTGGATCGCGATTCCACCCGGCGGCGAGGTTCGGCCGAAAAGATATTCGAGGCGGCAGCAGCGGGCGAGCTAGACGTGCTGGTGG
>JANOKK010000727.1:0-4035 GCA_031419255.1 Betaproteobacteria bacterium | reverse complement strand
AATCCATTTCCACGTCGGCCGCGTCGATCAACTCGTCGAGGGCCGCATTCTTGAAATTGCCGTAATTGGTGTCGCCGGCACCTTTGTCGTTCAGGCTGTGATAGAGCGGCTTCAGGGTGAACATGCCATCGCGATTGTTGTCGCCCCAGCCCTGCATACAGGCGCTGAATTCCTTCTTCGGTGTGCGCTGAAAATATTGCGCCTTTGGCATCGCATCGACTTTCACATTGAGCCCGATGCGCGCCCACATCGCGGCAAGTGCCACGCAGATTTTTTCGTCGTTCGTGTAGCGATCATTCGGGCAATGCAACGTGAAACCAAAACCCATCGGATAGCCCGCTTCCGCCAATAGTTTCTTGGATGCATCCGGATCCAATGCGAAACGTTTATCCATCGCAACGGGAATCCCCTCGCCTTTCGGGTTCGGCGTGGCGAGCGCGGTCGGTGTCGAGAGTCCACGCATCACTGCGCTCTTGATCGCATTGATGTCGATCGCTTGATAAAGCGCCATGCGCACACGTTTGTCTTTGAACGGGTTCTTGCCCTTCACGTCGGAGAAAAGCAATTCATCGCGCGCCTGATCGAGTGCGATCGTGATCACGCGCGTTTCGTCGCCATCCCAAACCTTGAGCGCGTTGTCGGCGCGCAGTAAATGCACGTCCTGCACCGAAGGATCGGGAATGAAATCGATCTCACCGGATTTCAATGCAGCCATGCGCGTGGCATCGCTGGTGATGGGGCGGTACTCGATCGTTTCGATATTGCTCTCCGAGCGCTTTTCCTTGATACCCCACCAATCGGGATTTTTGGCATGGGTGATTTTGACACCCGGCTCGTATGAAACCAATTTGTACGGCCCGGTGCCCATCGCATTGCGTGAGGCAAAGGTCACTTCCTTGGTGGTGAAATCCTGCGGGTTTACAGCGTTATTTTTCTCCGCCCATTTCTTGCTCATGATGGGAATCTCTCCGATCGAAATGAGCCCCACTGGATTGGGCGCGGCGGTTGTGAATTCAACGGTGTAATCGTCTATTTTCTTCGCGATACCGGCGGGAATGGCGTAAGTTTTGAATTGGTTCGATTTCGCCGCACGCTCAAATGAAAACACCACATCGTCGGCCGTCATCACACTGCCATCGTGAAACTTGACGCCCTTGCGCAAGGTAACTACGCGCGTCAATTGGCTAGTCACTTTCCATGAAGTCGCGAGCCATGGTGTGGGCGACATATCCTTGCCCGGCTGAATCAGTCGCTCGTAGACCAACGCCTGGATCGACTTGGTAAAGCTCTCGTCTTGCCCATGCGGATCCTGCGTAGTGGCATCACCTTTGGATGCCCAGCGGAAATTCTTTGCCTCGGCGACACTGATCCCGCCGCAGACCATTGATACGACCAAACTGACCAATAGAACGTACATTCTCATCACATCCTCCCGTTTTCAAAGAATCAATATTTTGCGCGTTTCGACAATATTATCCGTTGCGACGTAACTTCGCCCGACGAATTGTTATCGACAAATTCTCGATTGATGCGTCTTGTTATTGGTATTAAATTGGTTTTATCATAGCGGAATGTTGAAAAAATGGCGAATCCTGTTGAGCGGGCAAAATCATCGGCTTCTTTCCGACGTTTTTTCGCTTGCAAGATCAGAAAAATCAATCGGAAAAGCGCATGCGTAAAAGCCTGATCGCGGAGTTAAAACCCAGCAGCAACGATGCATCGCCGCTCTACCTGCAATTGGCGCGTCGGCTTGGCGACGCGGCACGCAATGGCCGCTATCAGGCGCACGAAGCGTTGCCTTCGGAGCGACTCTTGTCCGAGTCCCTTGGCGTCTCGCGCGTCACCGCACGCAAAGCGATCGACTTGTTGGTTGCGCAAGGGCTCATCGTTCGGCGGCGTGGCTCAGGCAACTATATTGCGCCACACCTCGAACAACCACTGTCAAAACTCACCAGTTTTTCAGAAGAGTTGCACCGGCGAGGTTTTACGCCCAGTTCGCAATGGCTCGATCGCGCCATCACGCCCGCCACGCCGGAAGAACAATTGGCGTTAGCGCTGTCGCCCCATGCGCGTGTCGCACGATTGGAGCGCCTGCGCCTAGCTGATGGCGTAGCGATGGCTTATGAAATGAGTGTGTTGCCGCAGAACGTGCTGGCCCATCCGGAGTCGGTAGAGGGGTCACTATATGAATTCCTGACCAAAATCGGCCAGCTTCCTGTGCGGGCCGTGCAACATATTCGCGCGTTGAATGCACCACCGCGTCTTGCAGGTCAATTGGGCGTCCCGGTTGGGCAAGCGGTACTTTTCATCACCCGTACCGGCTATCTCGCGACCGGTCAAGCGGTCGAATTGACGCATTCCTATTGCCACAGCGATTACTACGATTTTGTCGCTGAAATGCGGCGGGATTAAACGATGCGCAATCTAAGTGATGCGGAAACAGCCAATATCCCAATTCTGAATGCACCGACGGGCGCATTGCGTCGTCGTTCCTCGCTTGTGTGGCTCGCCACACGGCACTTGGAACGCCGGGCACTGCATCCCGCCAGCACCTCCAAAAACGGGACATTGACAATTTCCGCATCCCTAACGCAGCGTTACGCCGCATGACGCGCCTCTCAGGCAATATTCTCACGCCCGACGGTTTTGTTCGCGGCACCATTGAGTTCGCATCGAACGTGGACAATCAAGGTACGGAACGCGGCCGCATTTCCCGTATCGATGGTGAAAGCGTCGCACTTGATGGCATCAGGGATTCGAGGCTACCAATGATACTTCCGGGTTTCGTTGATCCTCATGTGCATGGTGGCGGTGGCAGCGACATCATGGATGCCGGCGACGCGATCGCGCGTATCGCTGAAAAGCATGCGCGCCATGGAACGACCTCGATGCTGGCCACGACGATGACGGCCCCCGCGTCGGATCTGGATGCCGCGTTCGCTGGTTTGGCAGTGTTTTGCGGTGCCGCCAAGGCCCACACGAACTCCAATGGCGCGAAGGTGCTTGGCGTCCATCTTGAAGGCCCGTATATCAATCCTGGCAAGCTCGGCGCACAACCCGGTTATGCAAGACCGATCGACTTCGGCGAGTTGCGTCGGCTGAATGCACAAGTGCCGATTCGCCTCATTACGTTGGCGCCAGAAATCGCCGGACATCTCGAGTCGATTCCAGCTCTTGTCGCAGCCGGATTCAGGATTCAGATCGGCCACAGCCTCGGCGGCTACGAAGATGGCGTGAATGCACTCGCTCAGGGTGCGAGTGGCTTTACCCATCTTTTTAACGCAATGACCGGCCTGCATCACCGGCAACCGGGGATGGTTGGTGCGGCGCTCGCACACGCGGAATTCTCCGAAATCATTCCCGATTTGCTGCACGTTCATCCCGGCGCGATTCGCGTCGCGCTGCGCTGCATTCCGCGCTTGTTCTGCGTCACCGATTCAACCGCTGCCGCCGGAATGCCGGATGGTGAGTATCGATTGGGCCGACACACCGTGACAAAATGTCTGGGTGGCGTGCGGCTGCCCGATGGCACATTGGCCGGCTCGACATTGACGATGGACCAGGCATTTCGCAACCTGGTCTACAAAATCGAATTGGATATTGCCGACGCCTCCAAGCGCGTTTCAACCAATGCGGCTGATTTTCTCGGGCTTGATGATCGCGGTCGGCTCGCCGTCGGCGCGTGGGCGGATGTGGTGATGATGGATCGGGATTTGAATTTGTCGGATGTTTTTGTCGAGGGCGTGCCGATAGGCGGCAAAACATGAACCCAATCGACCACACGGTGCCGCAATGAAACTCCTCAATACCGAAACACCCAGCCGGGAACATGCGCGGCTCGACGAATACGACGTCATTGATCTCGTCAATGCATTTGCCGCCGATCAACAAACGGCTGTCGATGCGGTGCGCGCCGCAGCGCCGCAGATCGCCGCTGCCGTTGCCGCAGCGGTGCCGCGCCTCGAAGCGGGCGGGCGATTGATTTATGTGGGTGCCGGTACCTCAGGACGCCTCGGGCTGCTCGACAGCGTCGAG
>JANOKK010000726.1:0-3028 GCA_031419255.1 Betaproteobacteria bacterium | reverse complement strand
CGACACCGCTCGAGCGCGCGATGGGTCGCATTGCGGGCATCACCGAAATCACGTCATCGTCGTCGCTGGGCAGCACCAACATCACGATGCAGTTCGAGTTGAACCGCTCCATCGACGGCGCCGCGCGTGATGTGCAGGCCGCCATTCAGGCCGCGCGCCGGGAATTGCCAACCAGCCTTCCCAACAATCCAACCTACCGCAAGGTAAACCCTGCTGACGCGCCGGCAATGATTTTTGCATTGACATCGGATGTGCGTTCGCCCGGCCAGGTGTATGACATCGCCAACACCATCGTCGCGCAGAAGATCTCGCAAGTCAGCGGCGTCGGGCAAGTTTCAGTGGGCGGCAGTTCATCGCCCGCAGTGCGGGTGGAATTGAATCCGACCACGCTGAATAAATACGCCATTGGCTTCAACGAAGTGCGCGCGGCGATTCAAGCCAACAACGTCAACCGTCCAAAAGGCATTGTTGAGGATGGCGAAAAGAGCTGGCAGATTTACGCCAATGATCAGGCGAAAAAAGCCGCTGATTACATACCGATCATCGTCGCGTATCGCAACAATGCACCCGTCCGCCTGAGCGATGTCGCCAATGTGGTGGACTCCGTGCAGGACATCCGCAACGCCGGTTTCGCCAATGGCAAGCCATCCGTGGTGGTCATCGTCACCGCGCAACCGAATGCGAATATTATCGAGACGGTTGATCGTGTCATGGCGCTGGTGCCGCAGTTGCAAGCGTCGATTCCCGCATCGACCGACCTGACGCTCGTGATGGAGCGCACCACCACCATCCGCGCGAGCCTGCGCGAGGCCGAGCGCACGATGCTGATTGCGGTCGCGCTGGTGATAATGGTGGTGTTCATGTTTCTGCGCAATTGGCGCGCGGCGCTGATCCCGGCGGTCGCGGTGCCGGTGAGCTTGATCGGCACGTTCTCGTTTATGTATCTGGCCGGCTACAGCCTCGACAATCTCTCGCTGATGGCGCTCACCATCGCGACCGGCTTTGTCGTCGATGACGCGATCGTGGTGCTGGAAAATGTCTCGCGCCATCTGGAAAAAGGTGTGCCGCCGTTTGAAGCGGCGTTGCGCGGCGCGCGCGAAGTGAGTTTCACGGTGGTGTCGATGAGCCTGTCATTGATCGCGGTGTTCATTCCGATCCTGCTGATGGGCGGCGTCATCGGCCGTTTCTTCAATGAATTTGCCGTCACGCTGTCGATCGCGATTTTGGTCTCGCTGGTGGTGTCGCTCACCACCACGCCGATGATGTGCGCGCGGCTTCTGCGAAATCCGGTTTCTGAAAAAGACAAGCCGCCACCGGGCCGGTTTTCACGGTGGTACACGGCCCTCGGCGCGGGGATCCATCGCGGCTACGAGAAGAGCTTGCAATGGGCGCTGCGTTTCCCATTTCTGGTTTTTCTCACGCTGGTCGGCGCGATTGTGCTTAATTTTTATCTGTATGCGACGTTGCCAAAAGGCTTTCTGCCGCAGCAGGATACCGGGCGAATTTTCGGGTTCGTGCAAGCCGACCAAAGCATTTCGTTTCAGGCGATGCGCGGCAAGATGATCGAATTTCTCGATATCGTGCGTGCCGATCCGGACGTGGTGAGCGTGGCCGCGTTCACCGGCGGAGGGCAGCGAAATTCCGGGCGGATGTTCATGTCATTGAAGCCGCTGAAAGAGCGCGACGCCTCGGCCGAACAAATTGCCACGCGGCTGCGCTTGAAGCTTGCGAAAGTGGCGGGTGCGAACTTGTTCCTGCAACCGGCGCAGGACTTCCGCGCAGGTGGCAGAGCCTCGAACGCCAGTTATCAATTCACCTTGCAGGGCGACGACGTGAACGAGCTGCGCAAGTGGGCGCCACTCCTGCAAAACGCCTTGCAGGACGCGAAGGAAATGACGGACGTGAACACCGATCAGCAGGTAAAGGGGCTGCAAATGAGCCTCGTGATCGACCGCGCGACGGCGTCGCGGCTGGGCGTGACCATTGCCAACATCGACAGCGCGCTTTATCTCGCCTTCGGCCAGGCGCAAGTCTCGACCATTTACTCGGCCAACAATCAATACCGCGTGGTGATGGAAGCCGCACCGCAATATTTGCAAAGCCCTGAATCATTGAACGGCATTTACGTGCTCTCAAACACGCGCGGGCAGGTGCCCCTGTCGGCCATCGCGCGCTACGAGCCGACCACCGCAGCGCTGTCGATCAACCATCAGGGGCAATTCGCGGCAACGACATTGTCATTCAATCTGGCCGAAGGCGTCGCGCTGTCCACGGCGATTCAAAAGATCCGCGACACGATGGTGCGTATCGGTGTACCGAATTCGGTCACCGGCACCAATCAAGGCACCGCAAGAATATTTCAGCAGGGCCTGGAGAATCAACCTTGGCTGATTCTCGCCGCGCTGATCACGGTGTATGTGGTGCTTGGAATTCTTTATGAAAGCTATATTCATCCGCTGACGATATTGTCCACACTGCCCTCGGCCGGAGTAGGCGCGCTGCTGGCGCTGTGGATGTTCAACACAGAGCTTTCAATCATCGCGCTCATCGGCATTATTTTGTTGATTGGCATTGTCAAGAAAAACGCGATCCTGATGATTGATTTTGCGATCGACGCGGAACGAAGTCGCGGTCTCGCGGCACGCGATGCAATTTTTGAAGCATGCATGCTCAGGTTCCGGCCGATCATGATGACAACGATGGCCGCGCTGCTCGGCGCGGTGCCGCTGGCTATTGGTTTTGGCGACGGTGCTGAATTGAGAAAACCGCTCGGCATTTCGATTTTGGGTGGATTGATATTGAGTCAATTGCTGACGCTGTATACGACGCCGGTGGTGTATTTGTATCTGGATCGATTCAGCAAATGGTGCGGGCGGGCGTTTCGGCGGAAGGCGGTCGACAATGCGGCTGCGGCATTGGAGGTTTGATGAAACAAGTTAGGCGTATCGACAATAACGGCAATGCCAATAGCCCGTCTTTCCGGCGGAGCCTGCCCCAGCAGACAGTAAGCCGGGGGCCGGAATCCAGC
>JANOKK010000725.1:0-2441 GCA_031419255.1 Betaproteobacteria bacterium | reverse complement strand
CGCTTCAACATTTACCAGCTTCGTTGGCGGCAAAGCGAATCAATTCGCCCGTGCCGCCGCCATTCAAGTCGCGGAAAATCCTGGTCAAGCCTATAACCCTCTATTTGTATATGGCGCGACGGGATTGGGAAAAACCCACTTGGTGCAAGCGATCGGCAATAAGCTGCTTGAAAACCGGCCGGGCGCAAATATCCGCTACATTCATGCGGAACAGTTCGTCACTGATGTTGTGCGTGCGTATCAGCACAAGGCGTTCGACGCGTTCAAGCGCTCATATCACACGCTGGATTTATTGCTCATTGACGACATCCAGTTTTTCGGCGGCAAGTCTCGAACCCAAGAGGAATTTTTCTACGCCTTCAATGCGCTAATTGAAGGTGGCAAGCAAGTGGTCATGACGAGCGACCGCTTTCCCAAAGAAATCTCCAATATCGATGATCGGTTGATTTCGCGCTTTGGTTGGGGTCTGACTGTATCCCTGGAACCGCCGGAACTCGAAATGCGCGTCGCCATTCTCATCAAAAAAGCGGAAAGCGACGGCATGGCGCTCGACGAAGATGTCGCATTCTTCATTGCCAAACACATCCGTTCCAATGTGCGCGAATTGGAAGGTGGATTGAAACGGGTGCTGGCTTTTTCCCGCTTCAATAATTTACCGGTAACCATTTTGTCCGCCAAGGAAGCATTGAAAGATTTACTTGCCGTACTCAATCGTCAAATCTCCATCGACAATATTCAAAAGACCGTTGCCGACTATTACAAAATCAAAGTCGCTGAAATGTACTCCAAGAAACGGGTGCGATCACTGGCAAGGCCGCGACAGGTTGCGATGGCGTTGGCCAAGGAATTGACACCAATGTCGCTTCCAGAAATCGGTGAAGCATTTGGCGGACGCGACCACACCACCGTTTTGCATGCATGCCGTAAGGTGCAGCAACTTGTCGAAGCGGATCAAGGGATTGCGCGCGATCATGCGTTACTGGTTCAGATTCTGCGGGGCTAATGGAAAACGTGTTTGTAATTTCCATTAAGACTCTTGATAGTTTGTGGGTAGTTTTGAAATATTAGATAAAAATGGCCTTCACAAAGTTGTTATCCACAGTGCCTCACAGGCTCAGGGAAAAGTCAGGGTGACGTTATGTTCCTGCCAAGTAATTGAAACAAAGCAACAAAGTGGAGTTATTCAATAAATGAGCCACTCTTAACTATTACTATTGGATTTATTAATATGTTTACTATTAAAGCCAAGAACAGCACGTTGTTAGGCCCCCTCCAATTTGTCACGGGCATCGTCGAAAGACGACATACGCTGCCAATACTCTCCAATGTTCTGATGGAAGTGAATGACCAAACGCTGACATTTTTAGCGACCGATCTTGAGGTTCAAATCAAGGCGAGCGCCAAACTCGACAGCGCGCACAAAGCAGGAAGCCTCACGGTAGGAGCAAAAAAACTGCAGGATATTTTGCGGGCTTTGCCCCCGGAGGCCGATACCACACTGGACATCAAGGAAAGTCGCTTGACCGTTAAGGCCGGCAAGAGCCGGTTTGCGCTTCAAACGCTGGCAGCCACCGATTTTCCCAAGATTTCAGAAGCAAAAGACAAGTCAACCGAGTTCTCGCTCCCGCAGAAAGAACTCAAGCGCGTGCTCGGGTTGGTTCAGTTTGCAATGGCGGTTCAGGATATCCGCTATTACCTGAACGGCGTATTGCTGTCGACCGATGGTGATGTGTTGCGAGTCGTCGCGACCGATGGTCATCGACTGTCGATGGCCAGTTATAAATTGCCGGAAGCGGTTGAAAAGATTGAAGCGATTCTTCCGAGAAAGACCGTACTGGAATTGATCAAACTTCTCGATGAAAGCGACGATCCAATTAAATTGGAAATGCATCAGAACCAGGTCAAGTTCGCCTTCGCGGGTATTGAAATTGTCAGCAAGATTGTCGAAGGAAAGTTCCCCGATTACACCAAAGTGATCCCGACCGGATACAACAATCACGTAACGGTCAATCGCGCCGAGTTTCTATCGGCCTTGCAGCGCGCGTCGATACTGTCCAACGACAAGATTCGCGGCGTTCGATTAATGTTCACCAAGGACACGCTGTCGATCATTTGCAGCAACAATGAGCAAGAAGAGGCAGAGGAAAATATGCCGATCGAGTATTCGCGCGAAGCGATGGATATCGCCTTCAACATTGCGTATCTGCTCGATGCGCTTAATCACCTGACCAATGAAAATGTACTACTGTCCCTCGGCGAAGCAAACATGTCCAGCGCTCTCCTGACGCAGCCGGGTGGAGACGATTTCAAGTATGTGGTCATGCCGATGAGAATCTAGAGAATAGGCAATCAGAAAGCCTGGTAATCGAGGCTCATTAAAACAAGAACGCCGCGCGGAAAGTCCTGATCGGCGGAAACACCCATTACGTTTAGGAACACCA
>JANOKK010000724.1:0-1739 GCA_031419255.1 Betaproteobacteria bacterium | reverse complement strand
ACGCGACCCGTCGAGGGTCGGCAAACGCCATTGTGCCGCAAATGAAATCGGCGTCCTCAACCGTTGCAGATTGGCACAAATTGGCACGGGTCATTGCACCTGTTGCGTGCACACTGAACATTGTTGGAACTTTTTTGGCATCGGCGGCAATCAGGAAAGTGTAAAAGTTTTTTCGCGTTGCGCGAATTCAACCCATCGACATTGGAGGAAATTTCATGAATTTATTAACCTCGATCGCCTTCGCATCGCTCACCCTGCTGTCGGCCTGTGCGACCATCGAAACCTCCACGCAAGGCGGCATCGCGAAAAGCAGTGATGCATCGACGATGTATTGCTGGAAAGCGCGCCTGCAAACATCCGCTGACAGTTACTCATGCAACTGGGCGGACAGTGCAAAAGTCGCGTGCGATCAATCCGGCCGCACCAACGTGAGCAAGAGCGCCGTCGTCGGCGAACCCACCGATGCGAACCGCTGCGAAAACGGCCAGTGGCTGGTGCAAATCAGCAAGAAGTAGCCGGCACGAATGGCATTTAATTTCGCCAAAAACTAGCGCTGGACGTGACCCGTAGCCCGGAAGAAGTGCTGCATATCTGAACCGACGACCGTGTTTCCGAATATTTGAATCGCGCGATCAACCAATTCGCCAATGGCCTTCGCGCAGGCGATTGGCGCGTTGGCAAAAATCCCGCGAAACAGCTTACAATTCCTGCATGGCGAGACTATGTTGGAATGTAAACGATCTCTGGTTAAAAAAGATCCGTGGAAATTCCGCACTGCGCGTTCCGGCGCAGGCTGCCGCCTAGTCAAATTATTGAACTTACGACATCGTTTCCATACATGGTCCAGCCCCCCAAACCGCCCGTCCGCCCGCCGAGCCGCAAAGTCAGTGTGTTTGGCACGCCGTGGCCGCTCGATCCGCCGCTGTTGCGCGTTCGTCTACGCTATATCACGGCGCGTTTTTTGCAAATGCCGGAGCCTCGCGTTTCGCTTCGCAATACCGATGAAATTCTCGGCTGGGTGCAGCAGATGCGTGACGACGGCACGCCACGCGCGGCCGCTGAATTGGTGCGACTCGCGATTGAAGAAGACCCGGATCAGCGGTCGCTGTGGCTGTATTTGATCGGGCAGTCCTGCGAGGACGACAACGCCAAGGATTTTCATGAATTGACGCAGGCGTTTTTCAACCAGTTTCCAAACGACGAAGCGCGACCATTGATTGAAGCGCTCGGCCAGCGATTCGCGCGCGCGCCGGGAACCGCTGTGATCACCGGTAATTTTGCGTCACCCATCGCCTGGAGCGCCGCGTCGCTATTGGGTCGTGCCGAATCCGGCCAACGCGCATTGCATGCCGCACTCGCGCGCGCGACGCAAAACGTGCTGGGACAAGGTGCGCGGCAATGAGCGCATTCAATCCCGCCGCGTCGTGGCAGGCGAACCCGGCCGCACAGGAAGAAATCGCCGGCAAGCACCGGGCACTGGAAAAAAATGTCGCCGGCTATACACCCGGCGACGCAACCCGTGCCATCACTCAAGCCTTGCGCTATTTTGAAGATAACGCGCGTGCCGATCGCGAAGCGTTGCTCAAATCCGGCTTACTCAAGACCAAACCCGAACAGACCACCTGCACCTGGATCGCCGAACGCTACGATCATCTCGCGCGACTCGCGCGCGATTGCGTCATGCGCATTTTTGCCGAAAGCAGTACGGAAACCGCCGCACGCGCGCCGGCTGCCGCGCT
>JANOKK010000723.1:0-5872 GCA_031419255.1 Betaproteobacteria bacterium | reverse complement strand
AAGATCGCAAAACACAGCGGGCGGGGGCATCGCTGGAGAATATTGGCACGGTAAAATTTCGCCGCGATTTGCAGTTCCGCAAAGAATTCACGTTTCGGGCCAGCCGACGATTGATTGCGTTTGCGGTAACGCTGCCACTTGCGTTCTGGTTGCGGAATTACTGGGCACTGGTCGCAGGAATTTTGATCTCGAAACTGGGCGGATCAATCCTCAGTTATGTTGCGCAGGATTTCCGACCGCGCTTTTGTCTGACCAAGGTACGGGAGCTTTTCCGATTCTCAAAATGGTTATTGTTCAACAGCATTGCCTTTTTCGTACGGGATCGTTGCACGGACTTCTTCGTCGGTCGATTGTACGGACCAGCGGCTCTTGGGATTTACAACATCAGCTATGAAGTAGCCAATATGCCAACGGTCGAATTGAGCGCCTCGATCAATCGGGCACTCTTGCCCAGTTTCGCGAAGATAGACGACAAACACGAATTGCGAACAACCTACCAAAACGCCATGAGCGTTCTGGCCTTGGTCGCATTACCCGCAGCCGCTGGAATTTTTGCGGTGGCACCGTTCCTGGTGCCGGTGGTGCTCGGACCAAAGTGGTTGGAGAGTACGGCGTTGATCGAAATTTTGGCTTTCAACGGTGCCTTACTTTTGTTTCAGTCGTCGATTTGCTCAGTCGTCACCTCTCGGGGCTTTCCGCGTCAAGTCGCAAAAGCAAATGGATTGTATGTCGTTGTGTTAATCGGGTTGCTGACCTTCATGGCCCCACGATGGGGAGTCATTGGTGCCGCGTGGGCAGTATTGATTACCGCAATACTGATGACTCCCGCATATCTTTATCTGATGAATCGCCAACTCGGCGTCGGCCCATCGGTGTTCATGCGCGCAACCATTCGACCCGTTGTCGCCGCCATCGTTATGGTTGCAATTGTCCGGTGGTTTCTGCCGGAATACAATGCGCAAATGTCGGTCACGCAAACGATCGGCTGGCTTGTCGCAGGAATTTCAATCGGCATCGCTGTATTTATTGCAAGTGCTTCAGTACTCTGGCGGGTGGCGGGCAAACCGGGCAGTGCCGAAAGCCTTGTGGCTGATCGAGTTCAGAAATTATTGGCACGCGTAAGGAAAACGTGAAATTGCATTTCGCCGGAAATGCGTCGGCATATTGCGCATCATCGCCGTGCGTGTTGCGTGAGCCGCGATCGCCAATGCGGTGCGCGCATCGCTGCAGTGTCGCCCTATAGCTTTTTTTCCTATCGAAAAGGAGACCGTCCACTGTGTGTGGCATCGTCGGCATCTTCCACAACGGACTTCGACACGTTGATAATCCTGCGGTGCGCAGGATGACGCGCGCGCTAATACATCGGGGGCCCGATGGTGAAGGATTTCACGCTGAACCTGGTATTGGTTTGGGGCACCGGCGTTTATCCATAATCGATCTGACCGGCGGGCAGCAGCCGCTTTGCAATGAGGACGGCACCATTTGGGTTACCTTCAACGGCGAAATTTTCAACTATATCGAACTGCGTGCCGATCTTGAGAAACGCGGCCATCGATTCAAGACTCAAAGCGACACCGAGACAATTGTTCATCTTTACGAGGAAAAAGGTCTCGACTTCGTCGATCATTTGAATGGGCAGTTTGCGATTGCGCTTTGGGATCGCACCAAACGGCGCCTTGTACTCACCCGTGATCGCGTCGGGATTCGACCGCTGTTTCATGCGACCCTTGGCGACGATACCTTGTTATTCGGGTCAGAGATCAAAGCGATACTTGCGCATGGCGCGATTAAGGCGGAAATTGATCCCGTGGCAGTCGGACAGGTAAGCACACTCTGGGTGACCCTGCCCCCACGTACGGCGTTTAAAGGTATTGATGAGTTGGCACCTGGGCGCATGCTGGTGCTTGAGAACGGGCGTCGCAAAGAACATCAATATTGGCGTCATCAATTCCCTCGCGAACACGAATATGAAGTGCGAAGCGCTTCCTATTGGCAGGAAAAGGTGCGAGAGGGTCTGCACGATGCGGTGCGATTGCAATTGCGTGCCGACGTACCGGTGGCGGCTTACTTGAGTGGTGGACTTGATTCATCAATTATTTCAGCGTTGATAAAGCGAAACCACATCAACGATCTCATGACCTTTTCGGTCGGTTTTGCCGACGCCCGATACGATGAAGGTGAATTCCAGCAACAAATGGTTCGGCATTTGGGCACCGATCATCGCCAGATCGAAGTTGACACGGGCGACATCGGTGCAGCATTCGCCGATGTTGTGTGGTTCGCGGAACGCCCCATGATGCGCACTGCGCCCGCACCGCTGCTGCGACTTGCAGGGATGGTGCGAGAAAACGGTATCAAAGTTGTACTCACGGGCGAGGGTGCAGACGAAATATTCGGTGGATATAATCTGTTTCGTGAAGATAAGGTAAGGCGATTTTGGGCACGTAATCCGGAATCGCGTTGGCGTTCGTCTTTGCTGTCGCGCCTCTATGGATACATTGATCGCGACCCAAAGGCGGAGAGTTTTTGGCGTATGTTCTTTCGCAATGGGATTGAAAACACGGACGACCCTTATTATTCTCATCGCATTCGCTGGAACAACACGTCGCACATGAAACGATTGTTCGCGCCCGAATTTCGTGCGCAGATGCAGTCCGAAGAGGCGCTGATGGCGGATCTCGATTCATATCTCGATCCGGGACGCGAAAAGTGGCACCCGTTGTGCCGTGCACAGTATCTTGAAATGTCGTTGTTCATGTCTTGCTACCTGCTGAATTCCCAGGGCGATCGAATGATGATGGGGCGATCTGTTGAAGGACGTGTACCGTTTCTCGACCATCGTCTCATTGAGTTGGCGGCCACCATCCCTCCAAAGTTCAAGATTCGATCACTAGAGGAAAAATATATTCTGAAAAGTGCGTTCGCCGATTTGTTGCCGCCGGCAATTGTCAACCGACCGAAAAAACCGTATCGAGCGCCGATCGCCGAATGTTTCTTGCCGGGCAAGGACAACCTCGCTGCCGAACTCATGATGGAAAATGAATTGAGGCAGAGTGGCTTTGCAAACGTTGCCGCATTTGGAAAAATCATGAAGAAGGCGGCGGGCCATGAGTCGGCGCTAAGCGAGCGTGACGAAATGGCGGTGGCGACAATGGCGTCCTTGCAATTGCTTCAGCGCCAGTTCGTCACCGATTTCAAGCCGTCGACATGCGGCGATGACAATTTGCCACAATGAAAGCCGATCAATGAAGACAGAAACCCAGATTCGCGCGGAAATTCGTACATTTATCGTTGAAAATTTCTTGATGGGGGATGCAACGGATATGCCGGACAATCAAGGGTCGTTTCTGAAAAACGGCATCATCGATTCGACGGGGGTACTCGAAGTGGTGATGTTTCTGGAATCAAACTTTGGCCTGAAAGTTGAAGACCGCGAACTTTTGCCGGAAAACATTGATTCAGTCGACAACCAGGTGGCGTTTGTGCTCGGAAAGCTGAATGCTGCTTGACCACTATTTGTCGCAGAGCGCCGCTCGATTTCCGCGCAAAGTGGCGTTGATATGCGATGCCCGTCGCGCAACTTACGCAGAACTCGATGCGAGCGCCAATGCATTGGCGCATGCACTTCTCGCGTTGGGCCTTGACCGCCAGGGCCGCGTCGCCGTTTATTTTGAGAATTCGATCGAGACGGTTCAGGGGATATTCGCGACGCTGAAAGCGGCCGGGATATTTCTCGTGGTGAATCCACAAGTCAAAGGCGACAAACTGGCCTTTATCCTTAAGGATTGCAATGCACGAATTCTTCTGACTGGAAAACGAAACCTCAAGGGGATTGGGGCGGAGTTGATGAAATGTGATGAACTTCAGCACGTGGTTCTGGTAGATGGGTCGGACAATGTCTCTGATGTCGAATGTGAATCACTGCGCAGAGCCGGCAAGGAAATTCATGCGTTGTGCGACCTCATGGCCTCGCATTCGCAACTGGTGCCGAACAATCCCACAATCAGTCTGGATTTGGCGAGTTTGATCTATACCTCGGGGTCAACCGGTAATCCGAAAGGTGTGATGCTGACCCATCTGAATATGACGATGGCCGCGACGTCATTGACTACCTATTTGCAAAATGAGTCGGACGACATCATTCTCAGCCCACTGCCGCTTGCTTTTGACTATGGGCTCTATCAGGTGTTGATGGCATTCAAGTTTGGCGGATCAGTCGTACTCGAAAAGCAGTTTTTGTATCCGCAAACCTACCTCAATTTGATCAGCGCGGAGAAAGTTACCGGGTTGCCTATCGTACCCACCATTTCCGCAATACTGCTGAATCTGAAAAATCTGGAAACACAGGATTTTTCGTCGGTTCGCTATGTCACGAATACTGCACAAGCCCTGCCGGAGCACCACATTCGGCGATTGCGCCGACTAATGCCGAGCGCGCGCATATACTCGATGTACGGGCTCACGGAATGTAAACGCGTCGCCTACCTGCCGCCCGAATTGATCGACCAGAAACCGACGTCTGTGGGTATCGCGATTCCCGACACGGAAGTTTGGATCGAAGACGAAAATGGCGAGAAGATTACAGCGCCGGGTACGACGGGAGAACTGATTGTGCGTGGAGCACATGTCATGGCGGGCTACTGGAATCGTGCGGAGGAAACGGCGAAATATTTGCGTCCGGGACGCTATCCCTATGAACGTGAACTTCGCACGGGAGATTTGTTTCGTCAGGATGAAGCAGGGCACCTTTATTTTGTGTCTCGCAAGGATGACCTCATCAAGACAGCCGGTGAACGTGTTGGCCCGCGCGAGGTTGAGAATATTTTGTATGAATTGGAGGCGGTCAGGGAAGCCGCTGTGATTGGCGTGCCCGACGACATTCTAGGCAGCGCGATCAAAGCATTTTTGGTTTTGCGCGATGTCGAGACGCTTTCGGCGAGCGACGTCATCAAGCATTGCCAGCGGCGGCTGGAAAAATTCATGGTGCCAAAGCACGTCGAATTTCTGTCAATGAAGGGTGATCTGTCAACGCATGCGGTCGGTGTGTTTGCAGCGGCACGAGGCTCGCTTGCCGGGGCTTGCACCTGCGGTGTCGCTACTTGGAATTCAGCAGGAACAGCTCTACACATTTCTTTGCTGCTACCATGGGACGGTGCCATGAAGTTTTCAGCCGAAAGTGTAGCATCGCCCAAGTCTTTGGCGGATACCAATTTGTTTGCGGAAGCGGAAGTATGGCGAGAACCGACATCTTTGGAAACTGTTGCTTTGCTCTTGTTCGCTGATCGAGGAACAGTGAACGGATCCACAAAAGCAACATCGTCTTGAGATTCCACAATTTTCGAGACAGAACGAGATTCCTGGTGCGGTGATTGTGAAAACTTTGGAGGCACGTCGTTTCTGCCATCTTTCAAACTTGTCCATCTGTTTTTGGCAGATTTGGCTGCCAGAGCTGCTTTGGCTTGGTGGGCGGCAGGTGGCACTTTTTCGGTGCTCGTTCTGTCGTTGTTGGTACGCAGTTCTCTGGAAAAGCTCTGCGTCAGATGCGCCGCGGCCTTGACAAAATCGGAAAAGTCACTCGCTCCGGTATCGCTCTTGGCCACGGCCACCTGTTCAATCCGATCCAAACTGTCGTTAAACACAATTTGATGGAACGTGCTGTCGGAGTTGTGATCACTGAATTTGTCGCAACAAAAACTTTGCACGGACGATGACGTTTTCGAGGTGTTGTCATCACCATCGTCCTCCGCAAAGGCATTGTTACGATGAAACGGTGAACTATTCCAAGAACGTACATCAAAACTTGCCGAGTTCCGAGTTTCAATTTCGGGCACAACAGTTTCGTTTTGGTAGCCTTTGCCATTGGCCCGTTTCG
>JANOKK010000722.1:0-4364 GCA_031419255.1 Betaproteobacteria bacterium | reverse complement strand
GGCCGGGGCGAGGCGAAAGGTCAGGCGGTACCACCACTGCCACCCCCGGCTGCCGCATCATCGCCAGGCGCTCAGGAGCCACGCGGCAAAGCCGAGCGCCGTCAGGCACCAGACGGCAAACGCGCATCACCTGAGGACGCACGAAATCAGGATCCTGCGCCGGTCGGTGAAAAATCCAAAGGCAAGAAAAAAGACGGTGACGAGCAAAAAGACGACGCCGAAAACAACAAAGAGGATCAAGGCAAACGCAAGAAGTAGTGCGCCAAACATTTTTCAATGGGCAACACATTAGTTTTAAACGCGGTAACTCGAAAGGCTGCACGCAATTCCGCGCGCAGAGGTAGATCAATTTTCTTGAAAGAGTCATGATGAAATATTCAATGTTGGTTGCATCCGTATTTTCAGCGCTGGTCTTGAATGCGTGCGAACGCGCAACCGTGGTGGTACCTGCGACCACCGTCGCCGTACCCGTAGCCGTTCCCGGACCAGTCGGACCACAAGGCGCACCCGGTGTCAGCGCCGAAAAAGGCGCCACCGGCGCAACCGGTGCAACTGGTGCAACCGGTGTAACCGGCGCTGAAGGTGCTACCGGCGCAGAGGGCGCAAAAGGCGACAAAGGCAAGACCGGTGGAGACACCGTTGTTATCGTCCCGGCACCTGCGCCGCGTCGATAGTTGCATTTGAGTGGCTGCCAACCGGGTTAGATCGGCTGGCACCACTCCTGTTTGATATTTGCTCTGTACGCCGAAACGGCGAGCCGCTTTCACGGCTGCATTGACTGCGCTCGCGTCTTTGCCTGAAGATCGCCAGTATCCCAATGGTGAAATACCGCGCGGGAATCGCGCGACATATTTTTTGACGTTCTGCCTAACCGCAATCCGCTGCACACGCCGGTCAGCGACGCCGCGCGCAATCGTTCGGCAACTCACGTTGATATAAAAAAACCAGCCGCCTGGTTGGATTTTTCTCGACAGAGTGATGTGAATTATCACGCGCGATCAGATCGATCTAACAATTCACGCGTGTAGAAAAGTTGCGATTGAAGCGGAAATATTCTCCGAAATATATGCGCAATGTGTGTTTGCGCACCGTGTGGCGAAGTGTTTCCTTCTACGCTTTGCACTGGAACTCATCGGGCGCAAATTGTTGAACGCATGATCGACGGTCGACAAATTGCCGACGCTGATTTTCAGTCAGTCATCAATCAGTCGTTGAGACAGATCTAGCATTGGCGCGGCTTTTGGGGCAAAAAATGCCCGAAACGCCGCGCCAGTTATAGAGTTTATTGTCGATTGATTGGAAGCCTACTTTGCTTGCGGCTGCGAAAGTATTGCTTGCATCGCCTTCAATTGAACGACACGCAATTCGACGACCGCCTTCGCTGCAGGCGTGACTGGCAATTTCCCCAAGTCGCGCGATCGAATGATCCTCGGTGTCAAACGCAGTGCATGTGATGGTGTATCGCTTTGGGCAAGCAACTCGGATGCATTGTCTGTGCGCCTGTCGGTCGCGTTTCCGACTTACAGAAGTTCCGGAGATTTTCCTACGCGGCAAATTGAATTCGCGATCAATAATTTATTCAGCCACTCTTATGGAACGATCATGGGCCTTCAAAATGCTGCAACGATGGGTGAATCTGAACGCGCAATAATTTCGCAGGATGTTCTTGCCGCGAGTCCGACGATCCACGCTGGTGCCGTGTCATGGAGCGCGATATTTGCCGGTGCTGCCGCCGCGGCGGCACTGTCGCTGATCTTGCTGATGCTCGGTGTCGGGCTGGGGCTCTCTTCTGTATCGCCGTGGTCACCGTGGTCGCGCGAGGGCGCACCCGCTGCAACTCTGGGCGTCACCGCCATCGTGTGGATTTCGTTCACACAACTGGCTGCCTCGGGTGTAGGCGGCTACATTGCGGGCCGTCTCAGAACACGCTGGATCGCAACACACAGCGATGAAGTTTACTTTCGCGATACCGTACATGGCTTTCTCGCGTGGGCGGTGGCGACATTGGCCACGGCCGCACTGCTGACCTCGGTGATTGGTTCGATCATCGATCGCGGCGTGCAGGCGGGTGCGACGATTGCCGGTGGCGCGGCAACGGCGGCCGTGGAATCCACGGTGAAGGCGGATGGCGTTGCGATCGGCTCTTCAATGGGCTACTTCGTTGATTCATTGTTTCGCAGCGACATGAACGTGCCGGTTCCGTCGGTCGCGGCGGCGGAAGTCACGCGAATCTTTACCCGCAATCTGGGCAGCAGCGCGGTGCCGGCTGATGATCTCAACTTCGTCGGCAAAGTGGTTGCGCAGCGAACCGGGCTCACGCAAGCGGACGCCGAAAAACGCGTGACGGCAATTTACGCGCGCGTACAAAGTAAACGTCTTGATGCAGAAACGTCGGCGAAGGAAGCAGCCGAGAAGGCACGCAAAGCTTCTGCGTACGCGGCACTGTGGCTATTTATTTCGCTGCTCATTGGCGCGTTTGTCGCGAGTCTCAGCGCAACGTTCGGTGGTCGCGAGCGCGATGCCTGATCGCGCTAACGACATTCTCCACAGCCCTGCCAATTCAACAAGGAAGCCACCATGCGCTCACTACTTCTGCTGGTTCTCGGCGTGCCCATCCCGATCATCATTTTGATCGCGTTGTTCGTGCGCTGAAGATTCGCATTGCTGCCGTCCCGATTTATTCACGCACCACTTTGAGGAGTAACACATGAGCATTGGAATGATTTTATTGATTATCCTGATCCTGATGCTGGTCGGCGCAATTCCCAGTTGGCCGCATAGCAAAGGTTGGGGTTACGGACCCAGCGGTGGATTGGGGCTGGTGGTTTTGATCATCGTCATCTTGCTGGTGATGGGCAAACTTTGATCGGAGGTTCTTGGCACGCGGCGCGATTAACGCGAGTGGCGCGTTTGCCGAGAATGCAAAATTTCGACACCGCCACGACAATCATCATGATTGCCGTGGCTCTCGCCGCTTGCGGCGAGACCGCTACCTTGCCGGTGTCTGCCGGCATCGGGCCACGGCCCACGTTGCCAAGACCTGCGCCGACGTTGATCCCGACTGTCAACATTGCACCCGCCATCGGCTGGCCAACCGGTACCACACCCACTGCCGCCGCCGGCGTGAAGGTGTCCGCATTTGCGGGGGGATTTGACCACCCGCGCTGGCTCTACGTGTTGCCCAATGGTGACGTGTTGGTGGCCGAAACCAACGCGCCGCCGAAACCGCATGACGCCACCGGCATCAAAGGCTGGGTGATGAAGGTCGTCATGAAGCGCGCGGGAGCCGGGGTGCCAAGTGCCAACCGCATCACGCTGTTGCGCGATACCGATGGCGATGGCATCGCGGATCTACGCAGCGTGTTACTGGAAGGATTACATTCGCCTTTCGGCATGACGCTGATTGGTGCGAATTTATACGTTGCCAATACCGATGCCATAATGCGCTTTCCATATGTGACCGGCGACACGCGCATCACCGCGCCCGGTGTCAAGCTGGTCGACCTGCCCGCCGGGCCGATCAATCATCACTGGACTAAAAGCCTGATCGCGAATCCGGATGGCAGCAAACTTTACGCGACCGTCGGCTCGAACAGCAATGTGGCCGAGCGCGGCATGGAAGTCGACGCAGGCCGCGCCGCCATTTGGGAAATTGACCTCAATCGCGGCACGCAGCGGATCTTTGCCTCCGGGCTGCGCAACCCCAACGGCATGGCGTGGGAGCCGCAGACGGGTGCCTTGTGGACGGTCGCCAATGAACGCGATGAACTCGGCAGCGATCTCGTTCCCGATTACTTGACGTCGGTGCGTGATGGGGGTTTCTACGGTTGGCCGTATAGCTATTTCGGGCAACATATTGACGAGCGCGTAAAACCGCCGCGACCGGATTTGGTGGCAACGGCGATTGCACCCGATTACGCACTCGGCGCGCACACCGCATCGCTCGGGCTTGCATCGTCGATAGGCAACACGCTGCCGGCGTCCTTTGCCAGCGGCATGTTCATCGGCCAACACGGCTCATGGAATCGGCGACCGCACAGTGGCTACAAAGTCATTTTCGTGCCGTTTGAGAACGGCGTGGCTATGGGTGACCCTATCGATGTACTGACGGGTTTTTTGAGCGCCGACGGAAAAGCGTTCGGGCGTCCGGTTGGTGTGGCAATCGATAAAGCGGGCGCATTACTGGTTGCGGATGATGTGGGGAATGTGGTGTGGCGGGTGAGTGGTAAGCGATAAACGAAGTAGTGCGCGAGTGTCTCAATAGTAGTTATTCCAATTCCATTTCAATAATGTAATGTCATCCTGACCCCAGGCTTGATCTGGGGGAAGGATCTTCTCATGACGAGATCCTTCCCCCTGATCAA
>JANOKK010000721.1:0-2579 GCA_031419255.1 Betaproteobacteria bacterium | reverse complement strand
CAACGCTATCCTGATAGCGCGCACCCATCACCAGCAAACCAGCATTGCGCAGGCGCGACAAATTCTGCGAGTGCTCCTTGAATCCGGCCTGTTCATGCGGCGGCTTGTCCTTGTTCCAGGCGGGCCCTGTCGTGAGGTGGACGACGAAAAGCGGTTGCGGCGGCGCGACAACTTCGCCGCTCGCAATGCGCGCGACTGGCGCGGCGACGCTTGCCGGCGATTTTGCGGCGTCTTGCGCAAACGCGTTTTGCAAGCCGCCAAAAAGCACGATGGCCGTCACCATGATTCGATTCAAGTACTGCCGCATTATTTTTCTCCTGACATTGATCGTGAGATTGTAGATTATTGAACGCATCGGTATTGACGCAAATTGCGACTTTACGCGATGCGCGGCGACCGACCTCAACTTGATACGCCGTTATACTGTCGTCCTCCCGCATTTCTCAAACGGACCCTCGCGTTGGCCAAACTTTATTTCCGCTTCGCCGCCATGAACGCCGGCAAATCCACGTCGCTGCAACAGGTTGCATACAACTATGAAGAGCGCGGCCAGAGCGTCAATTTGTTCACGGCGGCCATCGATGACCGTTTCGGCGAAGGCAAAATCGTCTCGCGTCTGGGTGTGGAGCGAAGCTCCGAAGTGTTCACCCCCGCGACCAATTTCGCTGAACTCTATCGCGAACGCGCCCTGCCCTCATGCATTCTGATCGACGAGGCGCAATTCATGACCGAAGCGCAAGTCACGCAACTCCACGAGCTTGCGCACACGCGCGGCACGCCGGTGATTTGCTATGGGCTGCGCAGTGATTTTCTCGGCCAACCGTTTCCCGGTTCGAAAGCATTGTTGACGCTCGCCGACGATCTGGAAGAAATGAAAACCATCTGCCGCTGCGGTCGCAAGGCAACGATGAATGTGCGCCTCGATGAACACGGCAACCGCGTCACGCAGGGCGAGCAGGTTGAGATCGGCGGTAATGACCGCTATGAGGCTGTGTGCCCGAGACGGTTTTATACGGGGCAGTGTTAGGTGATGACTCGACTCGCAGCTACGTTCTGACCATAAAACACAAGCAATGACGGGGCGTTCCAGCCATTTGTGTGCCGGACGCCTCGCCCAATAACGATCTACAACTATTTATGCGGGCTCGCGACCGTGAGCTCCGCTGCATTCCACCCTCCCCCCAACGCCCGAATCAGCCCCACCGCCGCCGCCAATCGTCGCCCCAGCAAACTCACCGCCGTGCGTTCGTTCGATAGCAGCGATGCCTGTACCGTCACCACGCTCAGATAACTCACGGTGCCCGCTTTGTATTGATTGATCGTCAACGCGACCGATTCGCGCGCCGCACGCACGGCGTCTTCCTGGACTTTTGATTCCTGTTCGAGGATCCGTAACGCCGCGAGGTTGTCTTCGACCTCCTGCAAGCCCTCCAGCACGGTCTGGCGGTAGGTGGCAACGGTCTGCTCCCACGATGTGATCGCCTGGTCGGTGACGGCGGCGCGTTTGCCGAAGTCGAGCAAGGTCAGCGCCAATTGCGGGCCGAGCGACCACGCGCGGTTGGACGCATTCAGCAATTCCGCAAATACCGGACTCGAGTAGCTGGTCGAAGCCGACAGCGACAATGTCGGAAACCACGCGGCCTTCGCCACGCCGATTTGCGCGTTGGCGGCCATCACGCGACGCTCAGAAGCGGCGATATCGGGCCGGCGCTCGAGCAGGCTGGAAGGCATACCGGCCGGCATCTTCGGCATCGTCAGCGTGAATTTATCGGGCGGCAATGTGAAGCCGCCGGGCGCTTTGCCGATCAGCACCGCGATTGCGTGCTCCAGTTGCGCGCGTTGTACGCCGAGATCGATCGCCTGGGCCTGCGTGCTTTTCAATTGCGCTTCGGCTTGAATCACATCGGATTTCGCGGCGACGCCGACGTTGTAGCGGTTCTTCGTCAACTGCAACGATTTTTCATACTCGGCGATGGCGTCGTCGAACAATTTTTTTTGCTCGTCGCTCACGCGCAATTGAAAGTAACTGATCGCGAGCTCCGATTGCAGCGACAAACGCACCGCCTCCAGGTCCGCTGCACTCGCCTCAGCGGAGGCATCGCCCGATTCCACTTGCCGCCGGACGCGGCCCCAGAGATCAACTTCCCATGCCGCGTTCGCGCCGAGTGTGTGTGCGGTCGACGTAACACTCGCGCCGGTGCGTGCCGCGCTGCGGCTGCGACTCGCACCGGCAGTGGCCGATACCGTCGGAAATAATCCGGCGCGCGTCGATTGCGCAAGCGATGTGGCTTGTCGATAGCGTGCCTCGGCCGCTTTCAGATTCTGGTTCGAGATATTGATTTCACTCGCAAGTGCGTTTAGCGAATTGTCGGCGAACACCTGCCACCATTTGCCGCGAATGAGATCATCTTTCGGCTCGGCGATTTTCCAATCGCGCGTTTCTTTATAGGCGGCGGGAATGTCCAGTGTCGGGCGTTGGTAGTCGGGGCCGATGGCGCAGGCGGAGAGCATGGCAATAGACGCAAACGCCAGTATCACTCTGCGGTTGGCGAAGTGTCCTCCGTCATTCCGTCGGAGGC
>JANOKK010000720.1:0-2971 GCA_031419255.1 Betaproteobacteria bacterium | reverse complement strand
GTCAAGCGATTCCTCGCGGTGTTTTACCCCAGCGCCGAATTTTTGCAGACCACACGTATCACGCGCGTTGAAGGCGAGGCCTTCAAGTCAGAAGGTAAAGTGCTGATGAATCCCGGCTGGCTCACGGTCTATGGCCGCGAGATCGACGATGACAGCGCGACTCTTTCCGCGATCAAGCCCAAGGAACAGGTTAAGGCGGTGGAAGTTAAATCGGTCGCCAATCAAACCAAGCCACCAGCGCGTTTCTCGGAGGCAACGCTGCTCTCGGCGATGGAAGGTGCGGGCAAATTGATCGACGACGAAGAGCTGCGCGCGGCGATGAAGGAAAAAGGTCTCGGCACGCCGGCCACGCGGGCGGCCATTATCGAGGGGCTGATTTACGAAAAATATGTACATCGCGAAGGCCGCGAACTTATTCCGACCGCCAAAGCCTCCTCATTGATGATTGCGTTGCATGGCCTCGGCATTCCGGAATTGTATTCACCGGAACTGACCGCGGAATGGGAGCAGAAACTGGCACTCATGCAGCAAGGCAAACTCTCGCGCAAGAAGTTCATGGCTGGTATTGTCGAGATGACCGAACATATCGTCGGGCAGGCCAAGAATTTCGAGCACGACACAATTCCCGGCGACTTCGGTGCCATCAACGCCCACTGCCCGAAATGCGGCGGCGAGGTGCATGAGAACTACAAGAAATTCCAATGCCAATCGTGCGATTTCGCGTTCTGGAAAATTCTCGCCAGCCGGCAATTGGAAATCCATGAAGCCGAAGCGCTCATCGAGAAACGCGAGATTGGCCCGTTGGATGGTTTCAGAAGCCGCATTGGCCGCGCATTCTCCGCAAACGTGGTGCTCAACAAAGAGTTCGCCATCGAATTTTCATGGGGCGACGCCGCCAACGACGAAGACGGCGAAGGCCCGGATTTTACTGGACAGGAATCGTTGGGCCCGTGTCCAAAATGTAAGTCAAACGTATTTGAAACGCCAAACGCCTATACCTGCGAGAAGGCGGTCGGCAGCGCGCGCACCTGCGATTTTCGCTCCGGTCGCACGATTTTGAAGCGAGCGATTGCGCGCGAAGAAATGATGAAGTTGCTCGAGACCGGCAAGTCTCCATTGCTGGAAAAATTCATTTCGAAAAAGGGCCGACCGTTTTCAGCGTATCTGGTGCGCCAACCCGATGGCAAGATCGGTTTTGAATTCGAGGAACGCGCACCCAAAGCGGGTGCCAAGGGGGAGAAGGGTGCCGCAAAGGCTTCCGCGAGCCCAGGCGCGCTACGCGTGCTCGGCAAGCACCCCGAAGACGACCAGATCATTTCCATCTACTCGGGCCGCTATGGGCCGTACGTGAAGCACGGCGCGGCCAACGCGACAATTCAGGATAAAGAAAAAGTCGACTCGATTACGTTGGAAGAAGCGGTCGATATGCTTGCCGAAAAATTTGGCGCGCCTGCTAAAAAGAAACCCGCCAAGGTAGTCGCAAAGCCTGCCGCTACCCCGCGCAAGAAAAAGGCGGCATAGCCCGCATATAATAAGTAAAGTCCAGCACTGGCGGGCATGTCCGGGCACATTCGACCGGAAAGGCCCGTCAGTGCTAGGGTTTTCTATACATCCAGATTGTTCACGACCAACGCGTTGGTTTCGATGAATGCGCGGCGCGGTTCGACATCGTCGCCCATCAGCGTGGTGAAAATTTCATCCGCGCCGATGGCGTCTTCGATTTGTACGCGATGCAAGATCCGCACCTTGGGATCCATGGTGGTTTCCCAGAGTTGCTCGGGATTCATTTCGCCTAGGCCCTTGTAGCGCTGAATATGCATGCTGTCTTTGGCTTGACCAAGCAGCCACTCGAGCGCTTCACCAAAATCCTTGACCGGCAGCGATTTTTCGCCGCGACGAATGTCAGCGCCTTCGCGAATCAACCCATTGAGCATCAACGAGGTCTTGACGATTTGTTCGTAGTCGCCGGTTTCGATGAACGTGTTGTCGATCACCGTTTCGCGGGTGTTGCCGTGCAGTGTTTTCACGCAACGTAACCGATAGGCGTCATGCACTTCATCTTGTTCGACCTTGACCGTGATCGAGTCGGAGCCCACCGCGTCTTTCAACCACACGGCACCTTTGGAAGCACTTTCCGCGTTGGTCAAATCGATACGCGGGCAGTTGAGGAAACCGCGAAGGACTTCCGGATCTAGCGTGCGCGACAAGCGGCTAATGAGCGCATCGGTCAGCAGGAATTGGGTGGCAATACTACCGAGCGCTTCACCCGTGATCAAAACGCCGTCGCCGCCGGGATTGAGTGACGCGTCATTGAGCGCTTTACTCAATTGCGCAGACTTCAATTCCAGTTCGTCCTTCACGTAGCGCTCTTCCTTGCCCATCTTGATCTTGTACAGCGGTGGTTGCGCGATGTAGATATAGCCGTTCTCAACCAGCGGCAACATTTGCCGATAGAAAAATGTCAGCAACAACGTGCGAATGTGCGCGCCGTCGACGTCCGCGTCGGTCATGATGATGATGCGGTGATAGCGCAGTTTGTCGTGATTGAAATCGTCCTTTCCGATGCCGGCACCCAGCGCGGTGATCAACGTTGCGATCTGTTCGGATGAAATCACCTTGTCGATGCGCGCTTTTTCGACGTTGAGCACTTTTCCGCGCAGCGGCAATATCGCCTGAAACTTGCGATCGCGCCCCTGCTTCGCCGAGCCGCCCGCTGAATCTCCTTCGACGATGTAGATCTCGCAGAGCGCGGGATCTTTTTCCTGGCAATCGGCGAGTTTGCCTGGTAATCCAACGCCGTCGAGCACCCCCTTGCGGCGCGTCAGTTCACGCGCCTTGCGCGCGGCTTCGCGCGCGCGCGCGGCATCGACAATTTTGCCACAAATTGTTTTGGCGTCGGCTGGGTTCTCGAGCAAGTATTCGGCGAGTTTGGTCGCCACCACTTCCGACACCACCGGCTGCACCTCGGAAG
>JANOKK010000719.1:0-5447 GCA_031419255.1 Betaproteobacteria bacterium | reverse complement strand
TTCGTCGCCGCCGCGACGGCGATGCAGCGCGATGGTTGGTGGTGGCGCGATGAGCGCGCCACCAATCAATCGATTAGGCGAAAGATTCTGAAGGAGTTGATCGCGCATCGTTTTTGATCGAAGGCGTTTTCGTGGTGGGTGCGCAATTACGCGGGCGGTCGCACCGGGCACCTGGCCACATCGGGATCGATCAATTGACCGCGCAGCAAGTGCAGCGGCGCACGGTGATAGAGCAGGATGTCGTGGAACGGGTCGGTGAGAATCTTGAAGCACCACACCAGCCCGGTTTGAATATTGCGCAGAAAAAAAAGTTGTACGGTGCGAAACAGCAAGCCGCCGACGCCGATCGCGATCCACAGCAGGCCCACGTTGTTGACCACGCCCATCGCGTCGGTGGGGACTGCGAACAAACCGAAGAGCGTCGGATCCACCCACAACAATAATGGCGACGACGCCCAGATCAGCATCAGCACGATTTTGCGTTTCAGGTTGTACCCGACCTTGATGTTTTCCTTGTGCTCGTTTGAAGCCATGTTGACTTCGTCGTAGCTTTTCGGCTCGAAAAAAAAGTGTCCCGATTGTCGGCTCACCATGCCGATCAGCCAACAAAGCAGCGCGGCCATCGCCGGTGCGAAAAACAGGAGAACGTAGCCAACCACGAAACTGCTCGCGCTGATCAGGTGCAAAGTCTGGTTGATACGGCTGTGATGGTAGTAGCGATGATCATCCCAGCGCTGCTCCTTGAGTTCATGCATGAATCCGTTCATATTTTCCTCCCCGTGTGATGGATTGAACGCGCCGGTTGCCCATGCGGGCCAAGTCCGCGATAACAGATATATCGCGAAGATGTGACAGAAAGATGAAGCCGCTCAAGAATTGCCCGACACAAAACTGCAACCGAATCGACACGACAGTTTCATTCTTTCCTGTTCAAGTGCAGCCAACTCGCGCAATGCGCGCGACATTCGGCATGGGAGAATCGGCATGATCGTCAACGCAATCGGCAAGGTGGATTTTCACCTGCACTCCTGGGCATCAAACGTCACCGACTACTACGCGGCAAACAGTCTGTCGATTCCGGAATCCTATTCCGATCCGATCAAGCTGCACGCCATGTTGAAAGCGCGAGGCATGTCGCTGGTCACGTTGACCGATCACAACTCGATCGACGGCGTGCGCGAAATGCTAGACCGTGGTTTGGCGGATGTCTTCATCAGCGCCGAGATGACGACAACTTTTCCAGAGGACGGCTGCAATATCCACATTTCGGTCGCCAACATGACCGAGGCGCAATTCACCGAGATCGACCGGCTTCGCGGCAATGTGTATGAAATGGTCGCGTTTGTCGATCGAGAAATCGAGTTGGAGGCGTCGGGCTCGGGTCTGGGTGGGCGCAACAAACTCGCGTATTTCATGACGCATCCGTTGATGAGTACCCAGAACCGTCCCTATGGCCGCGAGGGCGCGCTTTCCGCCGCCCACATTGAAAAAGCGATGTTGCTTTGCAATTGTCTGGAGATTCATAACGGTGCGCGCTCCCGTGCATTGAACGACCTCACCCGGGATATCGTGCGCGGGCTTGATCGCGAGTCGATCGAGCGCCTCGCCAATCGCCATGGCATTGCGCCGAAAGGGCCGACGCCGTGGTTGAAATCGGTGGTAGGGGGCTCCGATGATCATGCGGGCATTAACCCCGGTCGTACCTGGACCGAATTCGACCTTTGGGACCAGCCGACATCCGCCAATGCGCTGATCGAATCGATCCGCGCACGCACCAGCCGCCCGACTGGCGGCCATGGTGGGCCGGTAACCATTGCGCACTCCATCCTGAAATTGCTCTACGAAGGCGGCATGCGCAAGACCGCAAACGGCGAGGCGAAGCCGGTCGCCATTGGCGGGCCGATGCAATCACTGCTGTCACGGGTGTTTGATGCCGGCAGTCGTAACATGCGCGACAAATTCCGGTTCCAGAGCAGGCTCTGGATACACCGCTTTCACGAATCGTGTAGCGGCGGCAGACTCAGCCGGCCCTTTGAAGCGGTGCTGGAGGCGCAGGTCTATTCGATGTTAGGCGACCCGGCTTTCCGCGCCGCACTCGCTGGCGCCGCCGACATGGACGCGCGTATTTTTTTCGTCATCAAAACATTGGTGAACCGCATGTTCGCGCACTACGTGGAAAATCTGCGGCGGGCGGAATCGATGAGTCTGGTGTCAGCCATCAAAGAGACGGTGGCGCTGGTGTCGTCGAATTTCTTTGTCTCGCTCCCCTACCTCGTCGCGTTCACGCAGCAAAGCGCGGATGGCCAAATTGCACGCGATGTCCGTCGGGCGTTCAAGGTGCGCGATCCGCAAAAACTGGTGCTTGTCACCGACACCTACTTCGACGTCAACGGTGTGTCGAACACTATCAAGCGCATGATCCGCGAAGCCGTACGACGCAACATCGATTTCACGGTGGTCACGTGCGTGGCGGAAGCCGATTCGAGCCTCCACCTTGAAGACGCCGAGGTGCGACGCTTCATCGAACAAGGCAGGTTGAAAATATTCACCAGTATCGCGAGCCTCGATTTTCCGCAATATGACGGCCTCAAAATTTGCTTTCCGCCGATGCTGGATCTGATCAAGTATTTGCAGGAGTCCGGTTTCACCAAGATGCACATCAGTACACCGGGCATGATTGGGTTGGCTGGATTGACTGCGGCGAAACTATTGCAAATGGAAACCGCGGCCACCTATCACACCAGCATTCCGGAATACGTGGAAAACTACACGAAGGACGTGAGTCTCGAAGCGATCGCATGGAAGTACATGATTCTCTTCTATCACTCGGTGGACGAAATGCTGGTGCCGTCGGAATTCGTCGCGAAACTTTTGCACAAACGCGGCCTGCGCAACCGCAAGTTGCTGATACTCGACCGCTGGGTGGACACCGAGCGCTTTCACCCGGACAATCGTGGTGCCAGCTACTGGCAACGCTTCGGCGTACCGCGCGATGTCGTCAAGTTTGTATATGTGGGCCGCGTGGCGATCGAAAAGAATCTGCATTTCCTCGCCGAGGCCTACCGCAATCTGCGCGCAGGCGGCACCGATGCGCATCTCATCATCATCGGCGACGGCCCGTACCGCGCGGCGCTGGAATTGCAGCTCGCGGGCTTGCCCGCCACATTCACCGGCTATCTGCACGGCGACGCGCTGGCGGTGGCACTTGCGTCCTGCGACGTCAAGGTTTTCCCCAGCACCACCGATACCTGGGGCAACGCCCCGCTGGAGGCGCAATCTTCCGGCCTGCCAGTGATCGTCACCGACATTGGTGGCCCGGCAGAATTGATGAAGGACGGCATTACCGGCGTGATGGTGCGCGGCCATGACGTGAAGAGCCTGCAAGCGGCAATGACGCACTTGCTGGATGCAAATGTGCGCACGCAGATGGGCCGCGCGGCACGCAGCTTCGCCATCGCAAACCGTGTCGACGCGCCATTCACGGCGGTATTCGATTCGGAGGCTCTGCGCCGCCGCCTGCGCAAGAAGAAATCCGCCGAGGCGCGCGGTGGCGTTCCCGGCATCGGCGAAATCGCGTTGTGGAATCCCGACGAGAATGCAAGTGCGACCCTTGCACACGCGGCCAATGAATCGATGGATGGCATGGCCGAGTCAATGCTGGATGACGCCGTGCCGAGTGCCGCCGAGTAAGCTGTCAGGCACAAACGACACGGGTCACATATCCCGGTGGGCACAAGTGCGCACGAACCTACACAGCGCGGAAGCCACGCCAACATCGGGTGGGTCGCCCCCCCTACGTCGCAGCTCCTGCCTCTGTATCGGCGGTGACTTGCCGCCGCACGCGGCGCGCCGCCAGCCAGATGGCAACCGCCACGAACGGAATCGAGATGCCGGTCGTCAACTCGACCGATAGCGGCACGCCCGATTCTTTCAGCGCCTTGGCCCCGTAACCGACCAGACCGACCACGTAATACGTGATTGCCGCAATCGAGAGGCCTTCAACGGTTTGCTGCAAGCGCAATTGCATCCGCGCGCGGTGGTTCATGGAGGCGAGCAACGCCTGATTCTGCTGTTCGCGCTCAATATCCACGCGTGTGCGCAGGAGATCGCTCGCGCGCGCGACACGTTCCGACAAATCGAGGAGCCGCTTCTCGGTCGACGCGCACGTCGCCATCGCCGGCGCCAAACGGCGATCCATGAATTCTTCGATCGTCTGCACGCCACTGAGGCGCTGCTCGCGTAGTTCCGCGATACGGCGCTTGGTGAGATCGTAATACGCGCGCGATGCGCCGAAGCGAAAACTGGTGGCTGCGACGTCGCTTTCCACGCTCGCCGCGAGCCTCGTCAGCCGAAATAGCAGCGCGGGCTCGTCGTGGGTGCTGTCCTGCGCCATTTGGGCAGTGATTGCCGCCAGCTCGGCTTCCGCGCCTCCCAGCATCGCCGCTGTCCGTCGTGCTACCGGCAATCCGAGAAGTGCCATGATCCGGTAGGTTTCAATCTCCAGCAGGCGCTGCACGGTGCGGCCTGCCTGGCGTTTACCGAGTTTGATGTCCATGAGCAGCATGCGGCTAAATTCATCCGCATGGATCATGAGATCGGTTAGCGCGATTGCATTGCCGCCCGCGACCGTGGCACCTACCAGATAGTTGTCGTCGAATTCGCACACAACATCCTTCAAGTCTGGAACAAAAACCTGGTTCTTCTGCACCGCGACATGAATCGCTGCCACCACAGTGCCACCCAGCGTGGCAAGCCAGTCTTCGTTGACCAGCGCGATGACCGGATTTTCAAATGGACGCTCGAATGCGCCCGGCCGCGAAAAGGTGCAGGTGACGAATTCGGTGCGGCGTTCCCATTTGAGGCCGAGACCCGAGTGCTCCACATTGAAATGGGTCACACCCGGCGACGGCGATTGCGCGCCCCAGATGACGCAGAGCCGTGCCAGATCGTCGATCGCGGGGTCACTAGCGGGATTCGCATCGCTGCGGCGATCCGTGCCCACCGGATAGGCGATCGCAAGGTACGACAGCCGCTCCGGCGCAGAAATCTCTGACGGCGGGCGTGCATGGATTTCGTTGCTCAGCGAGTAGCGCTGGGGATGATTTGGGGGTAGTCGCATGGTGTTTCACTTCCTCTGGCAGATGGGTGCGAGGCCGGAGCGTGGCGCGGGCAATTTCCAACCGGTGGTGACTTGCAAAAGAACGCCAAGCCGCTCGATTTTAAAAGCAACAAGCCTGCCAGTATGGGCCGACCGAAAGTGCACAAGTCTCCGAGGTTGCGGCCGCGCGGCAATACGATACCGCAAACCGGAATCTTGCATGATTCATGTGTGACGCGCATGACATGGGCGAGACCGGTTGCGCCGACCGCATGTCGCGAATCTCAAGATTTAGCGCAGCGAAATGCGCGTCGGCGGTAACCGCAGGCCAGTGTAGTGCTTCGCAATT
>JANOKK010000718.1:0-1468 GCA_031419255.1 Betaproteobacteria bacterium | reverse complement strand
GCCCGCCTTGTCGAGGATCGCAAGACATGCTCCCGAGCAGGCAACCCCACCCGTTCGCCTCGTAGTCCTGCTGGCGGCGTTGTGCCTTGCGGTTGCGCGCGGCGAGCGCAAAATGCCGGCGCTGCGCTTGTGGGGGTGGGGTCTCGTTATATACGCGGTCGGCCTGGTGATCACCATGCAACGTTTTACGCCTCCCGCCCTTTCATTGATCCTCGGCAACGCGCTGATTGCCTGGGCGCCCATCGTCACCGTCGAAGGCGTACTCGCGAACACTGATGTGCGCATGAGCCGGCGCTGGTCGTATGGCGCGCTTGGCGCGGTGATCGCCTTTCTTGTCTATGGAAACATGCTTGGCGAACCGCGGCTGCTGATCAATATTTGTGCGCCTACGGCGATTGCGCTCGGCGCGTTTGGATTCGGCGCGTATCACTTGTTTCGCACACCACCGCCTGCGGCAACGCATGCCGCGATGTTTCTCGGCGCAACCATGCTGTTCGCGATGGCGGTATGGATCATGCGCACGGTTTTTATCTGGAACATCGCAGTCATCACCAACGACCGCGAGAGCATCGATCTGGTCATTTCATTATTTGCGATCGCGCAAATCGTGGTGGCTGTTGCCTGCACCATGACCTTGTTCTGGATCGAAGTCCGCAAAATTGAAATGGTGCTGACCACCGTCGCATTTACCGATGCGCTGACGGAAGTGCCCAATCGGCGCGCGATACTGAAGCAATTCAAGGAAGAAGAATCGCAGGCGGTGCGGCACGGTACGCAGTTCGGTCTGCTAATCCTCGACATCGATCATTTCAAGCACTTCAATGACCGCTACGGCCACCTCACCGGCGACGCGGTGCTGCGCCACGTCGCCGAATGTCTTGCCCGGGCGCGGCGCGCCGGAGATTCGTTTGGCCGCGTCGGCGGCGAGGAGTTTGTCATGCTGTTGCGCGGCGACAAGGCGAGCTCGCAGGGCGCGGCTGAGCGCTTGCGTTTGCAGGTTCAGGAACATCCGTTCGAATTTCGCGGCGAGGCGCTGTCCGTCACGATGAGCGGTGGGCTTGCGATGTTTCCCGGCGATGGCGTGGATTGGGATCGCCTGTTCGGCGAAGCCGACAAGCGTCTGTACGTGTCCAAACAGTCAGGTCGCAATCGGGTGACATCGATATGATGGTGGCCTTTCATAAATTGTTGTTCTCGTTTGCCGTCGTTAATTTATTGGGGTCTTCTGCAAAGTGAGTGGGTCAATTTGGTTCATTTTAGATTGCCGGCAACATGCAAGTGAGTATCTTTAGCCGCAAGTATTCTTCATCACGCAGTCCATATGCGCGCCGCTGGATGACGCGAATCTTGTTGTTCAATCCCTCCACGAAACCGAGCGAGACTTTGTTCTCCGGTTTGCAGTAAGCCGCGATTCCATCCCAATGCCGATCAATCATTTCTGCGAATTTCTCGAAGGGTTTCAGACGCT
>JANOKK010000717.1:0-4611 GCA_031419255.1 Betaproteobacteria bacterium | reverse complement strand
CTTTTATTTGCCGCGCCAAGACGGGCGCGCGCGTCTTGGCAAAACGAATCGTCGGCACGCTCATGCCGATGGCGGCCACCGGTTCGCCGCGCGCATTGAACACCGGCGCACCGAGGCCGCACACGCCAATGCGCCATTCTTCGCGATTCTCCGCCCAGCCGCGTTCCTCGGCGCGCAACAATTCGGCGTGCAGCAATTTTGAATTCGTGATGGTATTGGGCGTGTGTGCGCGCAATGGCCCCAGCAATAGATGCAACGCGGCAGGTTCCAGATGCAACGCCGCCAACAGCGCCTTGCCGGTGGCCACGCAATAGGCGGGCGCCCTACCACCGATTCGCGAATAAGCGACGACCGGCAGCGGACTGTCAAACTTGTCGATGTAGATGATCTCGGCCCCATCCAGAACGGCAAGGTGGATGGTTTCGCCGCTGCTGCGCGCGAGGCTGTCAAGCGTAGTGTGCAACAGCGCCTTCAAATCGGTGGCGCCTTCCACCAGCGCGCCCAGTTCAAAGACCCTCATGCTCGGCCGATATCCGCTGCCGGTCGCACTCTGCACCACCCAGCCGCACTGCACCAGCGTCTGCAGCGTGCGGTGCGCATTGCTGCGCGCGAGGCCGTGCGCCAGGGCGACATCGACGACGCGGCATTCGCGCTGTTCGCGCACCAACCAATCGAGCACGGCGAGGCCTTTGGCGAGGGTGGAGTCCATGGAAGCGGCTTTGAAGCGGTTTTGGCAATCCGGCGATTCCAATAATTGGAACGCCGTATGAATAGTTGGAATATCTTAGAACCGAATCGATGTGCTTGTCAATGTTCCAGACGTTGCCGGTTCCAGAAGTTGCGTGTTGCGATTATTCATTCCCCAATCATTGGCACTGTCATCCCGCGTGAAACGAGGAATCCGGTCACGACGATATCGTTCGCGTCGCCGACGATGACATTGCACGATGGAAATGGCGATGCTCCACTTTCCGCCGCCTAGCCATTTATCTTGCGTGATCGAAGCGCTTCGCGAATCTCGGCGGTGAGTTCAGCCTGATCCTTTTCCAATGAGGCCAGGCCATCACCCTTTCACCGGAATTACCGCATCGTTGCTTCGTTGGCAATTCGGTTTTGTTCTTCAAGATGCGGGCGCATCAGTGTTCTCGTTTCGCGAACTATCACAATCATGCCTTCGCCGATTCGTTCACGTCATTGGCAAATCACACGGCCCTTACTTCTTGGGCGCAGACTGCCGGACGACAATCGGCGGTGGTGCTGCCGACGGCGGCGCGCTGGCCGGCGCGGATGGCTCCGGGCTTGAGTATCTCGCCGCCGCCTCGCGCCGCGCTCTCGCCGCCTGTTCCTCGTATTCGCGCTGCTCAAGGCCGCGGCGCTGGCGCTCCACTTCGGCGCGCGCGCGTTGCACCGAGGCGTCGTCTTCATATTGCTGGTGCCGTTCCATTTCGCGCCGGTTGCGTTCATCGCTCATGGCTTGATATCCGGTCTGCGCGGTCGGCACTTCGCGGTCGTCGGCGACAAATTGCTTGCGTTTCAATTCGTCCTGGCGAAATTCGACATCCATCTGGCGCTGTTTATCTTCGGCGTCTTTCTGTGTTTGGATATCTTCCTGAAAGCGCTTCTGTTCGAGCAAGCGGCGCGCTTCAACTTCTGCCGCGCGGCGCTGCTCCTTCTGCACTTCCGCGATACGTTCGCGCTCATCGCGTTCGCGGCGTTGTTGCTGCTCGAGTTGCCAGTACACGCCGCCACCGGCAAATGCCAGTACCACCGCAATCAGCCAGACAAGCGGCGAAGAAAAAATTCTCGGCATGGCGCTATCCCCCTTCGCTTGAATTGGCGGCGTGTCGAAATGTAAATGACATGCGCACTTATTTGACCCCCATGTAATCGCCTTTGCCAACGTCCACGCCATTGTGGCGAAGGATCACGTAGGCGGTCGTGACGTGGAAGAAAAAATGCGGCAGCGCATATCCCAGCAGGTAGGGCTGGCCGGCGAATTTTCTTTCCTTTGGCGTGCCCGGACGCAACACGATCTCACGACCTTCCTGCCCATCGATTTGTGCTGCCGTGATGCCATCCAGATACGTCTGTGTTTTGGCGATCATCGATATCAAATCCGCAAAGCTATGCTCGTTGCCGTCGAACACCGGTGGCTCAAGACCCGCCAGACGCGACGGCACACCGCGCGCGAAATCGGTCGCGATCCGAACCTGTTGCGCCAGCGGAAACATGTCAGGGAAAAGCCGCGCCTGCAGCAGCGCATTCGCATCGATTTTTTTCGCCGTGGCGTGGGCTTCCGCTTTTGACAACACGGTACTCATGCCGCCAAGCATCTGCTTGAAGACGGGAATTGAAGCGGCGTAGAGGGAAATGGTCATCATGGTTCCTTGAGGTTTGATTCAGCAATTGTAATTTGTAATTGGTGCGCGACAAATTCAATGTCGGCCATTACTGCGCAATTACCGCGCTTGCAAACGCCACAGTGATGTCACTTCGGCCGCGCGCGCGGCGTGCAACGGGTCGGTCGAATCTGCCGCGCGCGGATGCGTTGGCCGCACATCGATGCGTTGTTTCACGACCAACCCGCCCGCGTCAAATAGCGCCAGCAGCTCCACTCGCGTGCGCAATCCCAAGTGTTCCGCAAGATCGGACAGTATCAACCAGCCTTCACCGCCTTGCTCCAGATGTGCGGCCAGGCCCGCAACGTATCCGCGCAACATGCGGCTATCCGGGTCATAAATCGCGTTTTCAATCGGTGAACTCGGGCGCGCGGGAATCCACGGCGGGTTACAAACGATGAGCGCCGCCTTTTCGTTGGGAAACAGATTCGCTTCGGTCAGGCGCACTCGCGACGCCAACTTGAGGCGCGCCAGATTTTCTTTCGCGCAGACAAGCGCGCGCGGGTCGTTGTCGGTCGCAATAACCTTGGCGAAACCGCGCTGCGCAAGGATGGCCGCGAGTACGCCGGTGCCAGTGCCAATGTCCATCGCGGCCGCACCCGCTGCGGCATGTGGCAACGGCGTATCAGCCACCAAGCCGACATATTCTCCTCGCACCGGCGCGAACACGCCATAGTGCGGATGAATGCGGCCATTGAGTGCCGGCACCTCGACGCCTTTTTTGCGCCATTCGTGCGCGCCGATCAAGCCGAGAATTTCCCGCATCGACACCAGCGAATCGCCGGCGGGCGCGTCGCCGCCTGGCGCGCCGTACGCCTCTACGCAGGCTCGCTGCAAATCAGGCGCGCGTTGCAGCGCGATGGTGTAGTCGCCCGATAGCGGCAGCAACAACATGCCCAAGGTACGCGCGCGTTGCGACTGCGCAAGGCGATGCAGATGAAACGCGTCGGTGGGCAGGGCCACCGACGCGGCAGCGGGTGCGTGAGCGGCTGCCTTGCCGGGTTTCTTCGTTGCCGTCGCCGGCTTGGCGACCGCGCGCGATTTGCGATCGACGCGTCGCGCCATCGCCAACAACATTTGTCGCGCATTCTGAAAATCGCCACGCCACAACAACGCGGTGCCTTCGCAGGCGAGGCGGTACGCAGCGTCGGCCGACATTTGCTCGTCGGCGATCACGATACGCTTATGCGCCGGCACACCCGCCTCTGAACGCCAACGCGCCGAACGCGCGAGGCCGGCCTCGTGCCAGCGGATTGCAGTGGGCGGGCTCATATTCGCCTCACTGGGCCATCGGCATTGATGTTGAAGGATGTCTGCACGCTATGCCTGGACAAACGTGGTGACGCGCCGTCGCGCGCGTTCGCGCAGCGAACACTCGCGTAACTGATCCGCGAGTTTTTCGAGCTCGGGAATACCGTAAATGATGACCGTCGCGAAACTCGCGTCCGATGAACGCAAATGCAACAGGCAATGGCCCGCGAGGCGCATGCCGAGCGGCTTGTGCAAATCGAAATGATCGATACGGAAGAGTTCAATGCTGTCTTTGGTTTTGGACAGTACGCCGCGCTCAATGCGGATGCGCTGGGTGGTGATTTCATAGGACGTGTCGAGCGACTTCAGCCAAAAATAAATCCAGCCGAGACCGATCGTGAACACCACGACAATCCATTGCCATGCGCTGACAATTACCGCAGGGCGCCCCGTGTATAGCGGCGCTTCGATTTCGGCTTCGCGGGTCGCGGCGAGCGCGCCTAGATCGGTATTGCAAAACCGGCATTTGATCGCAGCGGCTTTGATGGTTTCGCCGCAAACCGGGCAGGCTTTGTTGTCTTCGCTCATTTTCATTTTTCCGCAGTGTTCTTACTATGGCAGTATAGGTCAGGTTGCCTCGACGGCGACCAGCTGCAACGCAACTGCATTCAACACAAGTCCGCATGACAAACCACTATTTGAAAAATTTTGCCGTACTCAGCGCGCACTGCCTCGCGTTCATTTTGTCGGGCTGTACGCTACTGCCTCCCGCGCCAATCTGGTCGGATACTGCGTTGCCGTATCTGTTGGAGCGATTTACGCGGCCCGGCCCGGTGGCGGGTGTGGTTGCAAAAGTCGATCTCGCCGACCCACGCGTGCAAGTGAAAGTTGCACTTGCCGATGAAACCGATCCGGATGGCACCGGGCCCTGCGTGGGTCAACTCGACACCACCAGCAACGC
>JANOKK010000716.1:0-3369 GCA_031419255.1 Betaproteobacteria bacterium | reverse complement strand
GCTCTGAAAGTCGCGCTCCTGGATCGTTCATTTTTCTCATTGAAAACGCATTCCGCGAGGCGCTTGCTGGACGCACTCGCACACTCAGCTATAGGTTTCACCGATGAAGTGCAGCCAAACGATCCACTGCATAAAAAGATTGCTGCTATCGTCGCGCGGGTGCGCGCCGAGTTTGAAACGGACATACAGATTTTCGCGGAGGCCCTTGCAGATTTCGAGAAATTTATCATCGAGCGCGACTCGGCAGATGCGGACATTGTCGAACAATCCGCGCGCATTCTTCATGAGCGCGAAATACGCGAATTAGCCCGACTGGTCGCATTGAATGAAACCGACAAACGTGCCGGGCGCATTGATTTGCCCGCACCAGTCGTCGCACTATTGAATGGCCCGTGGGTGCGCGTATTGGAACGTCTGTATCTGCGCGAAGGCGGTCGGCACGCAGGCTTTGCGCAGGCGCTGGAAACGATCGACGAATTGATCTGGAGCGTCGCCCCAAAGAGCAATGCAGATGAGCGAAGGCGGCTGGTCGTTTCACTCCCCAGCCTTTTAAAAGGCATTCAATACGGCATGGCAATCGCCGCCGTGGACACACCGGATCGCACCTTGTTTTTTTCCTCGCTCGTAGATTGCCACGCGTCTGCCGTCAAGGCAGGACTGCGAGGCGACGGCGCGCCGGCAAGAATTCAGGAGGCTTCCAGGGCGATTGCCAAGCCATTATTCAAGAAATTGATTGCCGAAGAAAATGCGCGCGAAACACTTCGCCGGAGCAAAGCACATTCCGGTCTGGTACGGATAAAGTTTTCAGACGCGGGGGTGGAAATTGAGGAAGTCGCCGTCGCTGAACGCTCTATGGAAGGTGGCGTCAAACCGAATGTCATTTCAGATGGCGGCGGCAACATCGACGGTATCAGGCCATGCGAAACCAAGCGCCCTGATTCCACGTCCGTTGCTGCACCTGTGTTGCGCCGCGGCGCATGGGTCGAGTTTGTCCGCAGCGGCCATCAATTCACACGAGCCAAACTGTCGTGGATCAGCCCACAGAATGGCGTATACCTGTTTACCAATCCTGCGGCAACCGAGGCACTCTCGATTGCGCCAGAAGAACTTCAGGCGCAGATCAAGAGTGGTGGCGCGCGATTGGTCGACGAGTCTTCAATGATCGATCGCGCGGTCGACAAACTCGTTCACTCGCTTGCGCAAGAGATCCACGCGTGAATGTCGCCAATTGAACTGAGCGCGAGTTCTACCAAACTTCAATTGTAGAAAACACGCACACCATAGCCGGATGCTGGCGTCTTGTTCGGGAGGGACAAACTGAGATTGACGTACATTTCGACGTTTGGCGCGAGGTTTTCATCTTTGGCAGGACTACGACCCAAATACTCGTCCGGCCTAAGTACGCGGCTCAGGATAAGTTGATTGGCGTTGTCCGTCAGTTTCAATTCGAGCAGGGGCAAGTCTTGCCTGGTCGTGCCGCGATTGACCACCGTCGCGGTCAATAAAATCCGACCGGTCTTGCCCGGAGTTTCAATCAAATCCGATGCTTCGATCCCGATGGCACGATCATCACGCCCCCACGACAGACGGCAACCTAGCCAACCACACAGGTCAATGAAAGCCGGACGAAGTTCGGGGAAAGACTGTGTGATTGTGGATCGGTAACCAAAGGCCGCCTGAGCGGCCAGGCCCACTGACAACAGCACAATACCCGACAGCCACCAACCGGAACGCGGCAACAAAGCGTACGTCCGCTGATTGGGAAGTGAAATTAGAAGAGGATTGTCTTCTGCGTTTGTAGCGATCTCCAAAGTTTGGGCACGTCGTGGTGGTGACTCGACGTACAACGGGACTATTTGCGCCGGGATCAGTTCAACGTTGGACAAGGCGTCCGGTGCCGTTGAGGATTGAATGTCGGAATCGAAGTCGGTCTGCGAAAATTCCAGCGTCAATGGTGCCGGCTCTTCCCGCATGAAAAGCGTATCGGTCAATTGCGGAGCGACCGCAATATCAACCGAGCGCTCCGCCAACACAGGCTCGCGACTCGCAGCCTCGCTATCAGGTAATCGCGTCAGCGATTGAAATGCATTGAAGACACTACGGCAACGCCCGCACATGACGCGCCCTTGGCGCACATTGAGTTGTTCAGGTTGAACTTTGAATTGCGCGGCGCAATTCGGGCAAGTCGTCAGCAGCATGACCGAAAGTATAGCGTAGCGATTACGAGGGATCCGGTCGGCGGCGACCGGCGACGCACGCCCAACCTTCGTCATTTTTCCAGACACTCAAGTCGAACCACGGCGAGTAAATTGCAATCATCTCTTCGGCCTGAGCATCCAGGATTCCCGCTAACACGAGCAAGCCGCCAACGCCGGTATGTGACGCGAGCAGCGGAGCGAGTACTTTTAACGGGTTGGCAAGAATATTCGCAAGTGTGATATCCGCAAGCGCCACGACGGGGATATCTGAGCTTGCAAACTCGATTGCGACGGCATTTTGCACCGCGTTGAATCTGGCCACTTCAAGCGCTTGCGGATCGATGTCCACGCCGATCGCTCGCGCAGCACCGAGTTTCATCGCGGCGATTGCAAGTATTCCGGATCCGCAGCCGTAATCCAGTACGCTTGCACGAACATCGGCCTGCAGGTTTGCCTCCAACCATTGGAGACAAAGTCGGGTGGTTGGATGGCTCCCGGTACCGAATGCGGCACCGGGGTCGAGCGAAATATTCACTGCATCGGGATGCGGCGCATCGTGCCAGGTCGGCACGATCCAGATTTTTTCAGAAATTCGGATCGGTTGAAATTGTTCCCTGTTGTTCTTGACCCAGTCAATGTCGTCAAGATGATCCACCGATAGCGGCGGGGCATCTATTTCCAATATGCGGCAGGCTGCAATCACCATTGCGCGCGCGTCAACGTTTGACGAAAACATGGCCGAAAAACGACACCGATCCCACCAACCACCGTCGGCACCCGGTTCACCAAAAATAGGTTTTTCTTCGGCGGTGCCTTCCAATGCGTCCTCAATGCTCACGGACAATGCGCCGCGATCCATCAAGAGATCGCCGAGCGCTTCGGTATGCTCGCGGGAAATATCAAACGTAACCGTCAGGAAGGGCATGCCAAACCGATCTTCGTGGATCAAACCATGCTGGACACGTTGAACATCAATTCCTTCACGTATCTCGACATGGTTTGTCCGGATCAATCGCCGTCGCCGGCGATTCTTTTCAGGGTGGCCATTCGCTCTTCGAGAAAATGAATAGATGTTCCACCGCTGACAAAAGCCGCGTCATTCATCAACTCTTGATGTAGCGGCAAATTGGTGTGTATGCCTTCAACGACCATTTCCGACAAGGCCGTGCGC
>JANOKK010000715.1:0-2398 GCA_031419255.1 Betaproteobacteria bacterium | reverse complement strand
AAAGCTGCGCCAGTGCTTGTCTTTCTAAACCAGTTTACGCATCGAATTCATGCCAGCAAACGATTACGCAAAATATTGCTGATCGTATCGACCATTGCCACCAGCACGATCATTGCGAAAAGAATGGTGCCGGTCTCGCGGTACTGCAACAAAGACAAGTGGAAGTAAAGCATTTGTCCTAGCCCGCCTGCACCTGCAACACCCAAAACGCTCGCAGCGCGGATATTGTTTTCCCAGCGATAAAGGGTATAGCCCGTCAATTGCGGGGTAATGAGTGGCAGCGTGCCGTAGCAGAATGCGGGTACCGGATTTACACCGTGCCGGCGCAATGCCGCCATCGGTTCGGGTGAGGCGTTCTCGAGCGATTCTGCGAACAGCCGCCCGAGAACGCCAGTCGTGTGCAAGGCCAACGCCAGCGTGCCGGGAAACGGTCCGAGGCCGGCTGCGATCACCAGCATTGCCGCCCAAACCAATTCGGGAATTGCGCGCAACACATTCAAGAAGAATCGAATCGGTGTGCGCCATCCCGCGCCCCAATAGCCGGCCGCCGGTAACGCCAGGACGATCCCGGCGAGCATCGCGAGCAAAGTGCCCAACCACGAGATCGCCAGCGTCTCGATAAACGCGTATGCGATTTTTTTCAGGAACGGCGTGTCCATCGCAGGCGGAAAAAACGCGAACGCCAATTCAGCCATGCTGCCCAATGCCTCGCGCCCAAACAGGCTGGACCAGTCGCCGGTGAGGCTTGCAAATGACGTAACCAACAATGCAAGCAATGCGGCACCCACCAGCCAGCCCCGCCAGCGCTGCTCGGCGGATTGAACATGGCGAGAAATATTCGCGCTCAATCGATCAGCTTTCGCAAGTACCTGCTCGCCAGATCCGCAATCCATACCAGTACGACAAAAATGGCGAGGAATGAAAATACCTCATTGCCGGCGAGCATTCGCATCGACAATTCCATTTGCTGTCCGAGTCCACCGGCCCCGACAAAGCCCATCACGACTGATGCGCGGATCGCGCATTCCCATCTGTAGACGGTATAGGACACTAATTCCGGCAAGCAGGCCGGCAGCGCGCCATAAAAGAACGCCTGCAGGCGGCCCGCACCATTGCGCAGCAACGCGCGTGTCGGCTCGGCTTCGGCGGATTCGAAAATTTCCATGAATACCTTGCCGAGCATGCCGCCATAAGTAAGTGCGATCGCCATCACGCCGGCCGTATCGCCGAGACCAACGGCGCGCACGAACAGCAGCGCCCAGACCAGTTCCGGAATGCTGCGCAACGCAATCAACAGCCAGCGCACGGCATAGCGCAGCGAATGACAGAAGAAACACATGCGGTCGACGCCGATCATGGAAATCGACAACGACTGATTGGCGAGCAATGACAGCGGAATCGCGATGATCAGGGCCAGAAAAATGCCGACGGTTGCGATCGCCACCGTTTTCCAGGTTGCCTCGGCGGCGAGTTTCAAGAATTCCAGCGAATGCGCCGGCGGAAGAAACGTTGCGAGAAATTGCTTGGCGGCTTTCAGGCTGGAAGGCTCGAAAAGCACCAACGGATTGAATTCAGCGAAGTACCCGACCGGCAGCAATACGACGATGAACAGGATCGCGAGCGTGAGCCGCCCATTCCACGCGGGATCGCGCCATCGCTGCGAGGTCAACACGTCAGACATCAGTAACAGCGTGTCAGCTTGGGTTGCGACTCGGCGCTATCCGGCAATGCAAAATCACTCGCGGCGAGTGAAAGCTCCGGGCCATAAAGTGCGACAAGTTGCGATTCGCGCAACGCGTCCGCCGGGGTATCGAATTCCACGCGACCATTGCGTATGCCGATCAGCCGCGTGAAGCGGCTGCGCGCAAGATTTACATCGTGCAGACTCACCACCATCGTGGCACCGCGTTCGGTGGCCTCTGCCTGCGCGGTTTCCAGCGCCGACGCACCCAATACCGGGTCGAGCGACGAGACCGGCTCATCGAGCAAAATCAACGGCGCATTCGACAGCAGCATGCGAGCCAGCCCAACGCGCTGGCGCTCGCCGCCGGACAATCGATCACAGCGTAGCGTCAGTTTGTCGCCGAGATTGAAACGCTCGAGCGCGCGTGCCGCGGCCGGCGCATCGAGCGGATACACCAGTGAGCGCAAAGCCTGCCAGGTGCTCATTTGCGGCAGGCGTCCGGCGAGTACGGCGTTGACCACGCGCTGTCGTGGCGGCAAAGGTGGCGCTTGCGGCGCAAGGAACACACGCGCACGCAGCCGATGGCGTTCGACATCGCTGCATTGCCATGGATCGGTATTAAACATCGACACACTGCCGCCAATCGGTCGATGCGCAATCGCGAGGGTGTGAAGCAACGTGGTTTTACCCGCGCCACTGGGCCCAATGATCGCG
>JANOKK010000714.1:0-1666 GCA_031419255.1 Betaproteobacteria bacterium | reverse complement strand
CTGGCCATTGCCAGCATTCAAATGGAAACCAGCGATAACGGTTCGGCGCGCAACACGCTAGAAGACATCATCGCGCGTTTCCCCACCTCAGACGCTGCCGCCAAAGCACGCACCCGCTTAGCCCAACTAAGGCGGTAGACTTTTCATGACTACGTTGACCCGGATTCCCGCTGCGATTCCCCGCAAAGCCGAAGGGAAAAAGGCGACCATTCCCGCCCGCGTGCGCGCCAATGAGTTGCGCATCAACGAGATTTTTTTCTCGTTGCAAGGCGAATCGACGCGCGTCGGCCTGCCGACCGTATTTGTGCGCCTGACCGGTTGCCCGTTGCGTTGTGGCTATTGCGATACCGCGTACGCGTTTCATGAAGGCAAGACGCGTGCGATCGACGATGTATTGGCCGAAGTTGCTATCCATCCATCCCGCACCGTCTGTGTGACCGGCGGCGAACCGCTCGCACAAAAAAATTGCCTCTCGCTGCTTAAGCGTCTGTGCGATGCCGGCTATTCGGTCTCGCTGGAGACCAGCGGCGCGATCGATATCAGCGAGGTCGATGCGCGCGTATCACGCATCGTCGACATCAAAACACCGGGTTCCGGCGAAGTCGCCAAAAACCGTTGGGAAAATTTGCCGCTCATCACCGCACGTGACGAGATCAAATTCGTGATCACCGATGAAGCCGACTACGCGTGGGCGGTGGAGCTGGTTCGTTCGAAAAAACTTGCCGACATTTGCAGCGTGTTGTTTTCGCCCTCTTATGGTGAAGTCTCTCCTGCGCAATTGGCCGATTGGATTTTGCGCGATGGCTTGACTGTCCGCATGCAATTGCAACTTCACAAAATCCTCTGGGGCGAAAAGAGGGGCGTATGAACGTCGATGTTGCGATTGATAAGCGAGCGGTCGTGCTGCTTTCGGGCGGCCTGGATTCTGCGACCGTGCTTGCGATGGCGCAGGAGCAGGGATACGCGTGTTTTGCGCTGTCATTCGATTACGGCCAGCGACATCGTGCCGAATTGCAGGCGGCCGCGCGCGTTGCGAACGCACTCGGTGCGCGCGAACATCGTGTCGTCAGTATCGACTTGACGGGCTGGGGCGGCTCCGCGCTCACTGACAAAGCGATTGATTTGCCGACGGCGTTGGCGGAAGGAATTCCGGTCACCTACGTCCCTGCAAGAAACACGATTTTTTTGTCGCTCGCACTGGCCTGGGCGGAGACATTGAATGCACCGAATATTTTTGCCGGCATGAATGCAGTCGATTACTCCGGCTATCCCGATTGCCGACCCGATTACATTGCCGCCTTTCAAACCATGGCGCGCCTCGCCACCAAAGCGGGCGTGGAAGCGGGGGAGGAAAATGCGGCCCTCACCATCCATACGCCGATCATCAAAATGAGCAAAGCCGATATCGTGCGCGAAGGCATGCGCCTGGGTGTGGATTACGCGCTCACAGTGTCTTGCTATCAAGCGGATGCCGAAGGCCACGCGTGCGGCGTGTGCGATTCGTGCCGACTACGAAGTGAGGGTTTTCGCGCAGCGGGGGTCGTTGATCAGACCCGCTATGCGCGCGCGTAATAGCGTCGCGTGATCGCGATGCTCGTCGCAATTTATTGGTTTTATGTCCGTTCGCCCAGAGCCTGTCGAAGGGCCGGATGCGCGAGGCCCATCG
>JANOKK010000713.1:0-1662 GCA_031419255.1 Betaproteobacteria bacterium | reverse complement strand
CGCAACCCGCAATTTCAAGCGCGGATGCAACTTATCGCGCGCCGCCAGCCGAAATAGTCAACCTGAAATTATACCAGTTCACGAGGGGCCAGCCTGCCTGCGGGCATGGAAACGGCTTGCGAATGCGGGAAAAGAATCGCTCTCGATGGCGAACCGCATCTCGCACATCAATTCCTGATAATAAAAGAGGTTGTGCAACGTATTCAGCCGCGCGCCGAGCATCTCATTGATACGCTGCAGATGATGCAAGTAACCACGACTAAAATTCCGGCAGGTATGGCACGCGCACGATTCATCGAGCGGTCGGACATCGTCTTTGTAGCGCGCGTTGCGGATTTTGATATCGCCATGGCGCGTGAAGAGCCAGCCGTTGCGGGCATTGCGGGTGGGCATTACACAATCGAACATATCCACGCCCTCGGCCACGGAGGCGACCAGATCCTCGGGCGTGCCGACACCCATCAGGTAGCGCGGCTTGTCCGCTGGCAGCTTTGGTGCCGTATGCGCAAGCACGCGGCGCATGTCCTCTTTCGGCTCACCGACGGATAGCCCGCCGATGGCGAAACCATCAAAGTCGATGTCCTTTAATCCCGCGACCGATTCATCGCGCAGCGTTTCGTGCATGCCACCCTGCACGATGCCGAACAGTGCATTCGGGTTTTCCAGCCGGGCGAATTCGCGCTTGCAGCGCTCCGCCCAGCGCAACGACAATCGCATCGACGCCGCCGCCGCATCGACGACCGCCGGGTAAGCGGTGCATTCGTCGAAAATCATCGCGATATCGGAATTCAGCGTGCGCTGAATGCGCATCGATTCTTCGGGGGACAGGAAGCACTTGTCGCCATTCACCGGCGATTGAAACGCGACACCTTCTTCGGAAATTTTCCGCAATTCACCGAGGCTCCAGACTTGAAAACCACCGGAATCGGTCAGGATTGGGCGGCACCAGGCCATGAATTGATGCAGCCCGCCAAATTTGCCGATGATATCCATCCCCGGGCGCAGCCATAGATGAAACGTATTGCCGAGCACAATCTGCGCGCCGATTTCGGTCAGATCGGTGGGACTCATGCCTTTCACGGAACCATAGGTACCAACCGGCATGAATACGGGAGTTTCGATTTCGCCGTGGTTTAGCGTAATTCGACCGCGGCGGGCGCGGCCACTGGTGGCAAGTAATTTGAATTCCACGAGGCAGTGACTTTCTGGCGACGATTCTTTGGGTGGGTCTGCCGATTGCGTTCAATGCAATTGGGATGCGCGAGGATAATCGCAAACGCCGGAATTGCCAATCTCGCAGACCGAAATCGGGTTCTCGAGGAAGCGCGTTCGCACTTTGCGGTTGACCATTCCGCCGAAGCCTTATATAACGCAGTAAACTATCGTCTTGCACCATTTTGCAGCATAGGTTCCCGCTGCCACTTCGCGCCGATCTCGAATTTCACGCCTCATACCGCAAGCAATCACCCCATGTCAGAAAAAATCAATGCCGAGAATATCAAGATCGGCATGTTCATTGTCGATCTTGATCGTCCCTGGATCGATACGCCATTTCTGCTGCAAGGTTTTCTGGTGGAAGACGATGTGCAACTGCGTCAATTACGCGCGCATTGCAAATGGGTTCTGATCGATCCGCAACGCTCCGTCGGCGCAGAATTAAGT
>JANOKK010000712.1:0-2547 GCA_031419255.1 Betaproteobacteria bacterium | reverse complement strand
CCACGGCGGTTCAGTATCGACTCAATGTGATATTCATCGTTGTGAATAACGGCATGTACGGCACCATTCGCATGCATCAGGAGCGCGCGTTTCCCGGGCATGTGGTTGGCACCGACTTGGTGAATCCGGATTTCGCCGCGTATGCACGCGCCTTCGGCGCATATGGCGAAACAGTGGAATCGACCGAACAATTCGCCCCAGCGTACTCGCGTGCCGTGAAAGCAGGCAAACCGGCATTGATCGAAATACGGATTGACCCGGAAGCGATCACGCCGAACACCACATTGAAAGCGATCCGGGCGACGGCGCGATGAGGCCATCACGTCAATCGAGAAGAAATGCTCGCCAATAGACTGCCGTTAGTTCTGATATTCGCGATACTTGCCGGATGCGCGAGTACCATTGGTGAAAAACGTCACACGCCCGCCGAAATTGCCGCCTATCGACCGGCCGATTTCATTGCGCCACTGGCGAGCCTGGAAGGGGAACGCGTTGCCGTTGCCGAACGCCTCGAACGTATTCGCGCGGCCACGCTGGCAACGCCCGCAACCTCGAACGGTGACGAAGATGCCGGTGCGCCGGGTGGGCTTTGGGCGATTGCATTTCTGAACCGTGATCGCGCAGAAGGTTGGAGTATTCTGCAAAACGCGTTGGTCGGCATCGAGACCAAGCCGATCGATTTTCAGCGCGCGGTGTTGTCGGCCGCGTACACGATGTATGCGCACGAATCTGCGCCGATGTTGCTGCCATTAGTTGACAGCATAGCCACGCCGCGCGAATTCGCGATTGTTGCCTACGCGATCCTGAAGGCGAGCGATTCGGCTGGGACGCGGGCAATGCTGCGGTCAAAACTGGTCGCGCGCTTTCCCGATTGGGCCAACGAAGGCCGCCTGATTGCCCTCGATCATGCACTCAGCATTGATGTGCCGACAGAACGGAAAATGCGCCCACCGTTGATCGATTTGCTCGCGCATCCGTATCGCGCAGGTCTGCCGGTGATCTTCAGCTTTCAACGTCCGGATCGCAATCGTCCAGGCCTTGCGATGGTGCGCGGCGCGGATGGAAAATTCGTATGCAACACCGATGGCGGTTACTTCAATATCGCGCATCTCGCGCTCGCGTTGTCGAACTTGCCCGGCACCATTACCAACGGCAATACGCCGCAAGGACTATTCACCATCGTCGGCGCTGGCGCCGCGACTAATCCGTGGATTGGCCCGACGCCATATCTGCATTCCAAAATTCCAAGAGAAGCGACGATTGCTGAATACGCACACGCCAACGTCGATGGTGAATGGAGCGTGGCCCAGTACGAAAATTTTCTGCCGCCGACATGGCGCAGCTATTTTCCCTTCAAGGAAGCGTGGCACGCAGGTCTCGCTGGACGCGATGACATGCTGTTGCATGGCACCACCATCAATCCCGAGTACTACCGAAACAATCCCTACTATCCCGGCACACCTTCGGCAGGTTGTCTGGTCGCGATGGAATATTGGTCGAAGTCCGATGGCCGCCTGATGCACAGCGATCAGCTCACGCTTGCGAAAGCATTTACCTTTGGCGGGATCGACCGGGGTTATCTGGTGGTGGTAGAACTGGATGATCGCGCCGTGCCGGTGAATCTCGCTGAAGTTGTTGGCGATGTGATCGCGGCGGAAAAATTGACGCGCTAGATCGCTATCATCCAGACACCCGAATTTATCGCGACTCGCACGGCGAGATACAGCAACAATCCTGCCGGGCCAAACATCAGCGTGAGAAACAAAATCGGCAACAACCACCCATGCGCAATGCCGATGCGCGCACCATCGGCGGCGATGTACAACCCGACCATCAAATCAAACGCGAGGTAATGGATCCAACCCGCCAACACCGCGCGTGGCGATTGGAACAAGCTGACGACGCCGGCAAGCGAGCGGAAATTGCCTCGTATTTTCGTGCCAGGTTCGGCGAGGTGTCGGGCGAAAAACACAAAATAGACGTATATCGCGGAAAGCACTGCCACCGCGAAGGTGAACACGCTTGTGCGCGCAGATTGCGGCCACCAGGGATAACCGAACAGCGCGCACCAACCAGCGAGCGCTAACGCGTTGGTGACGTTGAATGCGTTTGAAAGCGTCTTCATGGGTTTGCTCCGTTTGGATGGTTACTTCCAAAAAACGTCAAATTATCGTCATTCCGGCCCGGCGCAACCCCTGTGGTTGTTCGCCGGAATGACGGGTAAACAGAAGACACCAGCACTGGCGAGGCGTTCAGACCGAAAACGGCTGAAAAGGCGCGTGGATATTAGGGTTTGGCTGGCTTGCGAGCGCAAGTTCATTCGCATTTAGCCAGCGCCATTGCCCCGCTGCCAAATCCGCCGGCATCTCCAATGCGCCAATCCGACTGCGATGCAGTGCGTCCACATGATTGCCCACGGCCGCGAGCATGCGTTTGACCTGATGATACTTTCCCGAGGTCAACGTCAGGCGCAGTTGTCGCGGCGCAGTCCTTGTGCAGGCGAGTGCCTGCACCGGCTGTGGATCATCGTCGAGCACCACACCTTCA
>JANOKK010000711.1:0-2737 GCA_031419255.1 Betaproteobacteria bacterium | reverse complement strand
GCGCGGCGAAACGCACCTGCTGGGCCTGCTGCATCCGCGAATGACGAAGGCGCAAATGTGGGCAGCGTGGAGCGCGTCGCCGGCGGTGCGTGCGCATGAGACCGGCAATATTTCCGCCGACGAATTTTCGCGGCGCATCGTCGAGGAGCTCACGTTGTCGATCGCACCGGGCGAATTTCTCGACGGCTTTCGCGAATGGATCGTCGGCCCGTTCGCCGGCACGCACGCGCTGATTCGCGACGTCGCCGCGCGCCACACCACGGCGTTGGTCACCAACACCAGCGCGTTGCACTGGCCGGTGATCGAATCAATGGGTGTATTGCCGCACATGCACCATGTATTCGCCTCGTATCAGATCGGCTGCATCAAGCCCGACCGGGAATACTTTGAGTTTGTGCTTGCGCAAATGGGTTTGCTGCCCGGTGAAGCGGTGTTTCTCGACGACAGTGCGATCAACGTCGCGGCAGCACGTGAGTTGGGCATCCATGCTCGTCGGGTGGAGGGCGCTGCGCAAGCGCGACGGGAATTGGCAATGCTCGATATTTTGTGATTGAAACTCCAATACTGGCGCGCCTTTCGGCGATAAAATGCCTGAAGACGCCCGCCAGTGCTAGACTTTTGTAAAAGGGTTCAATTGATGCGGCAATTAAACATGTTGAACTTGACTCAATAAATCCCCTCCCCCGCGAAGGCAGGGGCCCAATTTCAATGGTGAAATTGCACAAAAATTGGATTCCCGTCTTCGCGTGGATGACAAGAATTGAGGGTAAATAAAAGTACCCAAAACTATCGCTCATGTTCCCGCGTGTAAAAATCTGTTGCATTAGTTCCGTCGAGGAGGCCGCATTGGCGGTTTCTTGCGGGGCATCGGCTCTTGGTTTGGTATCGGCAATGCCGAGCGGACCGGGCGTGATTGAAGAAATGCAGATTGCCGACATTATTCGCTGCGTGCCGCCCGCCGTCTCCACGTTTCTGCTTACCGCCCATCAACAGGCAGACGCGATTATCGATCAACACCTTCGCTGTAGCCCGACGACATTGCAATTGGTCGATCATGTTGCCGAGGCGGAGCTCGCGAAACTGCGCCGGGCACTGCCAGGTATTTCAATCGTGCAAGTGATTCACGTGAGCGGTGCCGCATCGGTTGAAGATGCAATGGCGATCGCACCGTTTGTCGACGGCATTCTGCTCGATTCCGGCAATCAAAAACTTGCCGTTAAAGAATTGGGTGGCACTGGACGAACGCATGATTGGACGGTGAGTCGAGAAATTCGCGAACGCTGCGGGCGACCGCTTTTTCTTGCCGGCGGTTTGAACGCGGGAAACGTGGGTGACGCGCTCGCGCAAGTGAATCCGTTCGGCGTCGACGTTTGCAGCGGTGTACGATCCGATGGCAAACTTGATCGCGAAAAATTACGCGCGTTCATGCGTGCGGCGCGGGAGGCTCTGCATGCGTGAACGTATCGGCCATTACATCGCACTGACCCGCCTCAACCGCCCCATCGGCATCCTGCTGCTGTTGTGGCCAACGTTATGGGCGATCTGGATTTCCTCCGAAGGCCGGCCCGATTCGGTGATCCTTGCTGTGTTTGTGATCGGCACCATCCTGATGCGCTCGGCCGGTTGCGCGATCAACGATTACGCCGACCGCGATTTTGATCGGCATGTGAAACGCACGGCGCAACGACCGTTGGCGGCAGGAAAAATTTCGCCGCGCGAAGCGTTATGTGTTGCGGCGGCGCTGGCGCTAATCGCGTTTGCACTGGTGGTGATATTTCTGAATCGACTGACGCTCTACCTGTCGTTTGCGGCGCTGTTTCTCGCCGCCGCGTATCCATTCACTAAGCGTTTTTTCGCGGCACCGCAGGCGGTGCTGGGTGTGGCATTTGGCTTTGGCATTCCGATGGCGTTTGCCGCACAAACCGAGAGCGTACCTTTGATCGCATGGTGGATGTTGCTTGCGAATGTTTTCTGGACGCTCGCCTACGACACGGAATACGCGATGGTGGATCGCGACGACGATGTGAAGATCGGTATCAAGACCACCGCAATATTGTTCGGCCGCCATGACGTGGCGTTTGTGATGGCCTGCTATGCGTCAATGTTGTCGATATTGGTCTTCATCGGCGTCAACGCCGGATTGGGTTGGCCCTTTTTTACCGGCTTAGCCATGGCCGGCGGCATCGCGCTGTTTCACTACACGCTGATCCGCGCGCGCGTCGCCGAACAGTGCTTCAAAGCGTTCATGCACAACAACTGGCTCGGTTTTACCGTCTTCTGCGGCGTCATGTTCGACTACGCGATCCGCACATAGCAGCCTGTCGTAGAATGATTTTTCGCTTGAAGACACGAAAGCCAACATGAACAACGCAACTACCTTTCTCGTTCCCGGCCTGCGCACGCCGTTTTGCAAAGTCGATGGCGCGCTGGCCGGATATGATGCGATCCAAATGTCGGTGCCGGTCGCGCAGGCGATGGCAAAAGTCGCACGGCCCGATCTGATGATCTGGGGCACCGTGATTCCCTCACTTCGCTGGAGCAACATCGCGCGCGAAGTATTGATGGACGCGAAGCTCGATGCGACCATTCCCGCGTTTTCCACGGTGCAAGCCTGCTCGACATCCATGGTCGGCGTGTTCGAGGCGGCGGGCATGTTGACCGATCACGCGCCGCTGGCGATGGTCGGTGGTGTGGAAGCGATGAGCCAGGTGCAAATCGGGCTCACGCAGGGTTTGTC
>JANOKK010000710.1:0-3580 GCA_031419255.1 Betaproteobacteria bacterium | reverse complement strand
AACCTCGGCATCGGCATTCCCACGCTTGTCGCCAATCACATTCCGGAAGGCATGACGGTGAATCTGCAATCGGAAAATGGTCTGCTCGGCATTGGCCCATTCCCGACTGACGAAAACGTAGACCCCGATCTCATCAACGCGGGCAAACAAACCATCACCACCATTCCCGGCTCGAGTTTTTTCTCCAGCGCAGATTCATTCGGCATGATTCGCGGCGGGCATATTGATCTCTCGATTCTCGGCGGGCTCGAAGTTGCCGAAAACGGCGACCTCGCCAACTGGATGGTGCCGGGCAAGATGGTGAAAGGGCCAGGCGGCGCGATGGATCTGGTTTCCGGCGTGAAGCGCGTGGTGGTGCTGATGGAACATTGCTCGAAAGATGGCGCGTCAAAAATTCTTAAACATTGCTCATTGCCGTTGACCGGCAAAGGCGTGGTGAATTTGATCATCACCGATTTGTGCGTGTTTGAAGTGGTGCCGATGGTGGGGCTTGCGCTGATTGAGTTGCACCCAGGTGTTGCGCTGGAAGAAGTGAAAGCTAAAACAGCGGCCGAGTTTCGCGTGGCGTTGTAGCGGCACCCAAGGTCTTTCGTAGGATGGGTGGAGCGCAGCGATACCCATCTTTCTACGCAAGTCGATGATGGGTATTGCTGCGCTCCACCCATCCTACAACGATCAACAAACCGACACACTCAAGCACTCGCGCGCCTCGCGGGGCATTTTAGGCTGTAAAGCCTCGCCAGATATAGAGTTTAGAAGTTTTTCTGTCCGACTAACGCGCTGTGCTCGACCGATTCGGAAACAACAATTCAAACAGCGCCTTTGCTTTGGGCGTCAGATTCTTCGAGTCCGGATAATGCACTTCATCGTCCGGCACCAGCAATTTTCCATAGACGGCTTCATAGACCCGCTTCACCACGCCGGGCGCGACTTGTTCGCGGTTATAGCCCGGAAAGAATCCCAACAGCCGATAACCCGCGTGTTCGAGCGCACGTTGCCCGTAGGGATTCTTCAACGTCGTCATGCCATACAAAAATTGCGCCCCCATCGAACGGCCCATACCCTCCGAACCCTTCATGGCGCTGCCGGCCAATTTTGCGGCCCGGTGGGCTTCCGCGACGACAATCAGCCGGCCATAGACCGCCAGCGCCTCCACCTCGCGTTCAAGCGACCATACCCCGACCACGTCGTCGTTAAACTTGATTACGACAACCCAAACGTCTTTTTGCGCCTCACCGTCGAGATATACCCGGTCGTGATAAAAGTCTTCGCGCAGGTAGCAACTGGCGACGCCGACGGCAATTTCCGGATGCCAAACTTTTATGTCCTCAATGAGTGCCGCAATGTTGGCGCGCTTGAGCCGCTCAAATCGATAGCCCGCCGGCAACGGCACCAGCGTCGGCAGTTCATCGATGGCGGGCCATTTCATGCGGCGCTCGGCGAATGAGATTTCACAGGCTCGCCGGCCGCGTCAGGAAACAACAACTCGAACAGCGCTCTCGCGGTGGGCGTCATATTGTTCGGGTCGGGGCGCAGCAGTTCCTCGTCGGCCACCAGCACTTTGGTGTAGACACCTTCAAACACGCGTTTGATGACGCCGGGTGCCACTTGTTCGCGATCGTAACCGGAGGTAAATCCGATGAGCTGCCAACCGGCTTTTTCGAGCGCGTGTTGCATGTGCGGAATTTTCAATGTGGCCAATCCAAAGAAGAATTCCGCGCCCATTGCGCGCCCGGCAAGCTCGGCCAGCGGCATCACTTTCGAGGCCAGTTTCGCATCGCGATGCGCCGGTGCCACGATGATCAAGCGGCCATACAGCGTCAGCGCGTCGGGTTCCTGCTCCCAGGACCACATGCCGGCCAACTCGTCACCGCGCTTGAACACACCAACGAAAATATCCTTTTGTACCTCGCCATCGAGAAACACTTTGGAGGTGTAGAAATTCTCCTGCAAGTAGCAACTGCCGCCGCCGACGGCAATGTCCGGATGCCAATTTTTGATGCCCTCAATCAACGCCGGAATGTCCGCACGCCTGAGGCGTTCATAGCGATAGCCATCCGGCAGCGGTGCCATTGCCGACATTTGGTCAATCGTGGGCCACTTCATTTTTGGGTCTCGTTGGTGAATCGCCGCAAAGTATCGCTCTCGACTGCCGGGATTGGCAATTGCCTGCGCCCTGTCTACTTGATGGCAATCGGATTGATGATCGCCTGCACCGCGCCGGTGATGCGCGCGGGCCCGAGCGTGAACAGGAACTCCCAGGCCTGATCCTTGACCATCTCCTCGGTATTGATGTTTTCCAGGATGTGGATGCCGTTGAGCGGAAGCAGGATCTGATGCACCTCGAACACTCCCGCATCCTTCTCGAACGGAATGACCTCAACACTTGGGTTGTCGGCACCGACCATGGCCACTTCCAGCGAGGCAAGATACTTTGCGCCCTCAATGCCGAGGCCGGGACCGACCGAGCCAAAGCGTTTGTTGTCCTTGCCAAGCAGCTTTAACCAGCCGGTATAAAAGAGCACCACATCGCCCTTGTCGATCGACTTGATGCCCTGGCGCTTCATGGCCCCATCAATTTCGGCGCGGTTGAATGGCGTGCCTTCTTTGACCATATCGGTTTTGAAGTAACCGGCCAGGTCGAGCAACACGCCGCGCGTGGCGACGGCGGGTACGTTTTCAATACCGAGCTTCGTCAGGCCATCGGCCATCGCAAAGTCGGCGGCCTTGTTGCAATTGAAGTAGAGGTTATCGATCCCGACATGACCGAAGCCGTCAATGCCTGAACCGACACCGGCCCAGCCGGCAATGATGTCGTCGTTGTAAGTGGTCTTGGTTGGCCCGAGCGTGACGCCACCAGCCTGGCCCGGCTGGACGATGGTGATTGCGAACGTACGCGGCGGGAAAGCGGGCGTGTCCTTGTTGGTTTCGATGCCGAGGCGATAGGCCTTGCCGCGCGTCACCAGCTTTGTAGCGGCAAGGGTTTTCGCCGGCGTTATATGGTTGACGTTGCCGACCTGGTCGGTCGGTCCGAACTTTGAAGCAGTCAGGCAACGTGGAGGCTGCGCTTGGGCGCTGCCGACGGCAAGTACGACGGCCACCATGCTCATTGCCCGCCATGCGGCGTTGAAGTTGCGCGCAATTTTAATGGGATGACCTTTTTCTGTTGCGGCATTTGAAGGCGATGCCGCGTGCGCCGGAATCGACGAGGCGTCACTATCAACCCGACGCCAACACCACATCCCAATGCGCCACCAGCGCGTCGCGCTCCTGTTTGCCGGATGGCGCATCGACACGGGCGAGCAGTGATTTTCTGCCGTCTGCACTGGAGCTGGTAAACAGTTTGTCCTTTTCGTTCAGCGCTTCACCTGCGAAATACATCTGCGTCACGAGCCGGCTGGCGCGTCCCTTGATTTCGAAGTGAATGTGCGGTGGTCGCGACCAGCCATCGATTCCGGTCGGGTAGGCGGCCGGCTTCACGGTTTTGAAACGGTAGTTGCCATCGGCACCGGTGCGGATTTTTGCGTAGCCCTCGAAATTGGGATCGAGCAAAGCCGGGCCTTGATCACCGGGGTGGCTG
>JANOKK010000709.1:0-2064 GCA_031419255.1 Betaproteobacteria bacterium | reverse complement strand
TCGGCCCGAGCACCAGCGCCTCGCCCCAATAGCACATCGCGCAATTTGGATCCAATCGCTGCGAGGCGCGGAATGCGCGTGCCGCTTCGGCGTGATTGAACGCGAATGTCAGGCGCAGACCTTGATCGAAATACGCCTGCGCGACTCCATTGGTGGTGCTTATTTTGTATTGCAGTCCACCCAGATCCTTGAACAAAGGCGGGGGTTCCCCCGCCGCTTTATCGCGCTTGGCTGCCTTCTGCTGGCCAGGCTGAAAAGGTGCTGTCTCGGCCTTGGCAAGAATCAAATTCCGCAACAATGGCGGCACGCCGGCTTGCGCGCGCGCGCACGCTATGCCGTTCGCGAACAAGGGATCGAAGTAGGCCGGAGCATCTTGCAATTCGGCAAGCGATGGTGCGACCACGAATGCACCGAGGGTGACAATGCCGGCCGTTGCCAGCATGACGATGATGGGTTTGCGTTTCATAGGTGTTTCTCTCCCAAAGTCATTAAATTGCTTTTTGACAGCGCACGGATGCGGGTTGAGAAGTCGACCACATCGATGGATGCGGATGATTGTCAGCGCATGCCCGATGCCTGTCAATTACGCCACGTTTCATCGATTGGCGATATATCAATCTCAGCCACTGGCGCGCCTTTTCAAGCAATTATCATCTGAACGCCACGCCAGCGCTGGTGTTTTACTTTCTACTTGCATCGGCTCGGATACAGATTGTGGTTTTGAATTTGTTGGCTTGACCGCTATAATCCGCGTCCCCCACGCATTGCTCAATTCACGTCATGCCGACAAAAGATTACTGCGCCATCGATTTCGGCACGTCCAATTCAGCCATCGCGATTGCCGATGGCAACGCCATGCAATTGGTCGAACTCGAAGCTGGCTTTCGCACGATGCCGACGACCGTGTTTTATAACGCGGATGACGAATCGCGATCGTTTGGTCGCGAAGCGGTCGCGGCATATGTGGATGGATACGATGGCCGCCTGATGCGCTCGATCAAGAGTATTCTGGGCTCGGATTTGATGGAGCAATCGACCGAAATTGGCCATGGCATCGCCATCAAATATCTCGACGTAGTCATTGGCTATCTGAAGCACCTGAAACGCGTTGCCGAAGCGCAACACGGCGGCACGTTGCGGCGCGTGGTGATCGGCAGGCCGGTGTGGTTTGTCGATGGCGATGCTGCGCGCGACGCGAAAGCCGAAGCCTCGCTTTGCTCGGCCGCACTCGCCGCCGGGTTCAACGATGTCGCGTTTCAATATGAGCCGATTGCTGCCGCACTCGATTTCGAATCGACGATTGCCAATGAGCAAATCGTGCTGGTTGCGGATATCGGTGGCGGTACCTCGGATTTTTCACTGGTGCGCGTCAGCCCTGCGCGCCACATAGCAATCGAGCGCCACGACGATGTCCTCGCCAATCACGGCATCCATGTGGCCGGCACGGATTTCGATCAATCGGTGAATCTCGCCGCGATCATGCCAACACTCGGTTTTGGTTCGCACGGTCCGACCGGGCGGCGCGTACCGGGAAGCGTGTATTTCGATCTCGCGACCTGGCACTTGATCAATACCGTTTACGCGCACAACCGCGTGATCGAATTGCGCGAGATGGTCAGTATGTATGCCGATCTGGTTTTCCATCAACGCTTGATGACCGTGGTGACAAAGCGCCTCGGCCACCACTTGGCCGCGCTCGCCGAACAAGCGAAGATCGAGGTTGCGCAACAAAGTCACGCGGGCATCGATCTTTCTGCAGTAGAGGTCGGTCTCGACGCGGAGTTCACCGAAGCCGAACAAGCCGAGGCGCTCGATCGGCAAGTGACGCGAATTGTGGAGGCCGCGCGCGAAACGCTGCGGCTTGCCGACGTGGCCGCGGCAGAAGTGAACGCAGTTTATTTCACCGGTGGTTCCACCGGTTTGGGGTTTCTCACTGATCGCATCGCGGCGCAATTTCCGCACGCGGTGCGCGCGGCGGGTGACCGGTTTTCAAGTGTGGCGAGTGGCCTCGCGATTTATGCGACGCGGCGGTTTGGGGCGTAAACTTTTCCGCAATTATTATTC
>JANOKK010000708.1:0-6951 GCA_031419255.1 Betaproteobacteria bacterium | reverse complement strand
CGCCCGCGGTGAGACCCCAGAGGGCACCGGGAAACAACACGTAGTGAAAATGCGCCACCACGTAATACGTGTTGTGCAGCGTGATATCGACTGCAACAATCGCCAGCACCAGGCCGGAAAATCCGCCGAGTGTGAACATGCAAAGGAACCCAATGCAGAACAACATAGGCGTTTCAAAGGTCAGCGATCCGCGCCACATGGTTGAGATCCAGTTGAAAATTTTCACACCGGTAGGAACCGCGATCAGCATGGTCGCGAACATAAAAAATAACTGCCCCGCCGCAGGCATGCCGACCGTGAACATGTGGTGGCCCCAGACAATGAACGACAGGATCGCGATGGACGCGGTGGCATACACCATCGAGGCGTAACCGAATAAAGGTTTCCGCGCGAAGGCCGGAATAATCTGCGAGACAATGCCGAACGCGGGCAGAATCAAAATGTAGACCTCGGGATGGCCGAAGAACCAGAAAATATGCATGAACATCGTCGGGTCACCGCCGCCGGCTGCGTTGAAAAAGCTGGTGCCGAAATGACGATCGGTGAGCAGCATGGTCACCGCACCCGCGAGCACCGGCATGGTTGCGATCAGCAAGTAAGCCGTGATCAGCCATGTCCAGCAAAACAAAGGCATGCGCATCAATGTCATGCCGGGTGCACGCAAGTTCAATATCGTGGTGATGATGTTGATCGATCCCATGATCGACGATGCGCCGAGCAAGTGAATCGCGAGGATCGTCATGTCGGTGCCGATGCCCGCCTGGATGACCAAAGGTGGGTACAACGTCCACCCCGATGCAGCCGCACCGCCTGGCACAAGAAATGAGGAAAACAGCAATACCGCCGCCGGAATCATGATCCAGAAGCTCCAATTGTTCAGGCGGGGAAAAGCCATGTCCGCCGCACCAATTTGCATCGGCACCAGCCAGTTGGCGAAGCCCACAAACGCCGGCATCACCGCGCCAAAAATCATGATCAGCGCGTGAACCGTGGTGAGCGAGTTGAATAACTCCGGATCAACTATCTGCAACCCGGGCTGATACAACTCTGCGCGTATGACGAGCGCCATCGCTCCACCGACAAAGAACATGAAAAACGCGAACCACAGGTACATGCTGCCGATGTCCTTATGGTTGGTCGTGGTGAAAATACGTGTCCACGGCCCTTTATGATCGTGATGTTCGTGATCATGCGCATGATTGTGATCGTGTGCGTGGTCTGCTGTGTGCGTTGCTGCGTTCGCCATGGCGATCTCCTGAAACTTCTATTTCTTTAAGCGGCGGTTCCGGATTCCCGGATTCGACTGACCTTTGATGTGGCCGGCACTATTTCCGTGCGGCTTTCACATCGGCGGGTTGTACGATGGTGCCGGTGTTGTTTCCAAACGAATTCTTCGTATACGTGATCACCGATGCCAGATCGGTATTCGACAATTGCGCGAATGACTGCATCGCAGTGTTGGGACGGCCATTCAGCAAAACACTGATTTGTTGGTCCGCAGCCGCCAATACGGTCTTGGAGCCGACAAGCGCTGGAAAGGCGGGCGGCATGCCTTTGCCATTGGGCTGATGACAGGCAACGCAATTCGCGGCATACACTTTTTCGCCTTGCGTTTTCAATTCTGCCATCGTGTATTTGCGGGCAAGATCTTCCGCAGGTGCCACGGCAACGGCCGCGACGGCTGGCTTATTGCTCCACTTGCCTTTCGCGCCGTCCAGCCACTTTGCGTAATCAGCTTCCGATTTCACAATGACTGTGATCGGCATATAACCGTGAAGCTTGCCGCAAATCTGGCTGCATTGGCCTTTAAAGGTGCCGACTTTGTCCGCCTTGAACCAGACATCCTTGATGAAGCCCGGGATGCCATATTGGTTCACGCCCAGTTGCGGTACGTACCAGCCGTGGATCACGTCACTGGACGTGATCAACAGGCGAACCCGCTTGCCGACGGGAACCACCAGCGGGTGATCGACTTCCAGCAAATAGTCGTCGCTTTTTTTCTCGGTCGCCGGGATGCCCGGCTGGCCGATCTGGCTCCATGGTGTCGAGAGGTTGGAATAGAACCCCATCTCGTCGGCGCTGTAATCGTAGCGCCAGCCCCATTGAAAGCCGGTGACTTTGATCGTCATATCCGGGTTTGACGTGTCCTTCATGTCGAGAATCGTGCGAGTGGCAGGCACGGCAATGGCGATAAGAATGAAAAACGGAATGATCGTCCAGATAATTTCGATCAACGTACTCTCGTGGAAATTGACATCGGGCTTGGCACCCTTCGATTTGCGGAACTTGAAAATCGAATAAAACATCGCGCCAAAAACGATCACGAAAATCACCGCACAAATCCACAGAATGTACATGTGGAGGTCGTATATTTGCGCGGAAATCGGCGTCGCAGGCGGCGCGATGTTGACGTCATAGCTTGCGACGGCGGGAATCGACAACAGGCCGAGCAACAGACTGCCAACCGACAGCACGATTGTTCGCAAGAGTGAATTATTTGTTTTGTGCATGCTATTCGCCCACCATGTATTTCGAGAGTCCGCCAGCATCGCCGACAGCGCTTTAATTTTTAGTACTTGGTCTTAATCCCAACCGCTCATATTTTTCTCGTCAAGCGGCTTGAGAGCAATTGATTTTCAGAATCCAGCGACCATGCCGCCATCGCCAAGACCAAGTCAAAACACCAAACATGTTATTTTATCGCAGCAGGGTGCTGTCTGGCAAAGTATGCGAATGGACACCGCTCAAGCGAACGCAAATGAAGGTTGAATCGCTTACCTCGACACATATCCTCGTGCCATTGATCGCCACATTATTCCAATTCCATTTCAATAATCTACTGTCATCCTGAGCGAAGCGAAGGATCTTCCCATGACGAGATCCTTCGCTTCGCTCAGGATGACAATACTAATGATTGAGAATTGGAATTACCTATCTGCAGGCGGCTCATCGAATTCGCCAACCGCTTTTTCACCGGGGATTGCGTATCGCTCCTCCGCCCAGGCACCCAAATCGATCATTTTGCAGCGCTCGCTGCAAAACGGCCGGAACGGATTATCGCTCCTGAATTCGGTCATGGTGCCGCACTGCGGACACCGGACGGGCCTCGGTATCATCCTACAAATTACAATAAGTTAAGTTGAAGTCGACATCGGACTCAAACAGTTTGGTGCGCTGTACGCTTCCCGGGAGGATGAAACGGATATTCAGCGCATATTTGTTCGCGCTGATTTCGGGTACGCAAGACAAATCGCGCACCAGCGTCACCCGCAACATGTGTGCGGCGCGCTCCATTGGCATTTGCTGGAACACGCCGCCATAGGCAATGAGCGGAACCGATTTCCCGCTCTCGCGAAGTACCCGCAACACAATTCGCAATGCGGCTGCGATCGGATTCATCGGGCCGAGCCATACCGCAAGATCGGCGCGGCGGGCAGCATTGTCCCGGTGCAGCCAGTGGTGATATGACGGCAAGTCGAATTCGCATGTTCCGCCCGGAATCGAGGCCCGCTGCTTGATTGTCATGAGCCACTCGTTTTCGCGCAAGTGCTGGCCGGTCTTGCCCGAAGAAGCCAGCAAATCGGCGAACGTGGATTCGATTTCACCGATGACCGAATCGAGCTTCTCTTCCGAAATGGCGGGATTGTTGCGCAGCGCTTCCAGAAACAATCGCTGGCGATCCAATTCCTGGAGCAAATCCGACTTCAAATCGCCGCGACTTGCCACATCGAGAATTTCAAATATCGCAAGCAGGCTTGCCTGATGATCCAGCGGGGATTCCTGGGCGACAAAAAAATCCACGCGATCAAACAAATCCTCCAGTCGCAACAATGTGCGGACACGTTCATTCAGCGGATATTCGTAAGTGATCACGCGCGGCACGCTAGGGTAGGATCGGCGAATTGTGACCCATTGACGGCCAGTTTACAAATTTAGTAATTTCCGTTGATTTCGCACGATCAATCGCCATTCACAATCCCCTTTGATCGATATTTTTCGTGTAGACGGGCGACTTGCGGCACGAGTTGCGCCACCTCGCCTGAATTTGCCAATACATCGTCGGCAAGTTGCAAACGCAGCGGTCGGGAAATCTGCGTCGCGATGATCCGTTGTACTTCCGACAAGGCCAATCCAGAGCGTTGCATCACGCGTCGACATTGAATATCAATCGCGCAATCGACGACGAGGGCACGCCAAAAGCGACCGCGATACCCCATGGTTTCAAATAGTAGCGGTACCGCCAGCATCACGTACGGCGCTTTGCGAGCGGCATCGGAGCCAAGCGCCTGATCGGCCTCATCGCGAATCATCGGATGCAAGATGGCCTCCAGATCACGGCGGGCGTTGGAATCGGTGAATACGCGCGCGCGCATCAGTTCACGATCCAGCGCGCCATCGGCGGAGAGTACCGACTCGCCAAATCGATGCCGAATTGGCGCTATGGCACGTCCGCCGGCGCGTGAGATCGCATGGGCGATCGCATCGGTGTCAATCAGGTAAGCGCCGTGTTGAACGAAGAGGTCGGCGACCGTTGACTTGCCCGATCCGATGCCACCGGTCAATGCAACTATGCGATCCGGCGTCAGCATCGAATCAGGCCGGCATGCGCCCCAGGTACCAGGTGTTGAGTGCCTTGCCCCAGAAAAGCGCTACGAATCCGGCGGCTGCCAGGTAAGGCCCGAAAGGCAATTTTGCGCCGCGTTCACGGCCTTGCAGCATGATGCCGGCGAGCCCGACGATCGTACCCACCATGGCGGACACCAAAATGACCAACGGCAGCAGTTGCCATCCCAACCACGCACCGATCGCGGCCAACAACTTGAAATCGCCATACCCCATTCCGTCTTTCCCGGTAAGCAGTTTGAATCCCCAATACACCAACCAGAGAATGAGATATCCCGCAATGGCTCCGATCACCGCTGACGAGAGATCGGTGAAGGTACCACCGACGTTGGCCAACAGGCCAAGCCACAGTAGCGGCAAAGTAATGTCGTCGGGCAGCAACGTGGTATCGGCATCGATGAAGGTCAATGCAATTAGCGACCAAATGTAGAGAAGCGCAAACAAAACTGTCCAGGAAACCCCGAATCGCCACGCGGCATAGGCGCTCACGATGCCGGTCAGCGCTTCCACCAGCGGATAGCGAATGCCGATCGACGTCTTGCAGGCCGAACACTTGCCGCGCAAAAACAAGTAACTCACGATGGGGATATTCTCCATCGCCGTGATCTTGTGACCGCAAGACGGGCACGCAGAACGCGGAACCACCAGACTGTAGCGCGGCGGTGGATTGGCCGTTGCGGCATCGGCCGCTTTCGCGGCTTCTTCTGGCTGGAGAAAATCAATGCATTGCTGGCGCCAATCGTTTTCCATCATCTTCGGAAGTCGATGGATCACCACATTCAGGAAACTGCCGACCATTGTGCCGACAACCAGCACGGTGACGATAAAAAACCAGGGCAGCGCGCGGAACGCGTCTATCAATTCCATTTATTGTTGTTCTTCTCGGATGAAGACGGAACTCGTCAGGCGACCGCTTGGCCCATCTTGAAGATCGGCAAATACATGGCGATCACTAATCCGCCAATCACCGTTCCCAAGACCACCATGATCATCGGCTCCATCAAACTCGCCAGCGCATCGACCGCGTCATCCACTTCGGCCTCGAAGAAGTCCGCGACCTTGCTCAGCATGCCATCGAGCGCGCCGGATTCTTCGCCGATGGCGCACATTTGCAAGACCATGTTGGGAAACACATTGCTGTTTTGCATCGCGACGGTCAGGCTCGAGCCGGTGGTCACTTCTTGCTGAATTTTTTTGGTCGCATCGTAATAAACGCGGTTGCCCGATGCACCCGCAACCGAATCCAGTGCTTCAACGAGCGGCACGCCCGCCGCGAACATCGTGGACAAGGTGCGTGTCCAGCGAGCGATCGTGGCTTTGCGGATCAAGTCGCCAAACACCGGCAACTTTAACATGAGTTTATCCATGAAGTTCTGCATTTTTTCAGATCGGCGCCACGTGTTGAAAAAGAACCAGATCGCGCCGCCGCCAGCGCCGAAGATGATGTACCAATAACTGGTGAAAATGTCTGAAATTTGCATCACGATTAACGTCGGTGCCGGCAGATCCGCGCCAAAACTGGAAAATAGCTGTTTGAACTGCGGGATCACAAACAACATGATGACCGCTGTGACCATAAACGCGACCACCATAATCGCGGTGGGATAAAACAGCGCCTTCTTGATCTTTGACTTGATGGCGAGAATTTTTTCCTTATAGGTCGCCAATCGATCCAGCAACGTGTCGAGAATACCGGCTTGCTCACCCGCTGCGACCAGATTGCAAAATAGATTGTCGAAGTACAGAGGATATTTGCGGAACGCCTGTGCGAGACTGCTGCCGGTTTCGACCTCAGTTTTGATATCCAGCAACAACCGGGTTACCGAAGGATTGCTGTGTCCCTTGGCGACAATATCAAACGACTGCAACAACGGCACGCCGGCCTTCATCATGGTGGCGAGCTGCCGCGAGAAAAACGTGATGTCCTGGTCGGTGATTTTCTTGCCGCCGCTACGGGATTGTTTTTTTACTTTCGGGTTGGTGATCCCCTGACGCCGCAAGGTTGAGACGACAATATTTTCGCCCGATGCGCGCATCTCGCCCTTGACGATCTTTCCGGACTTGTCTTTGCCTTCCCAAGTGAAGGTGATGCCTTTGACGGCCTTGGGATCCTTGCCTGAAGCTGCTGTGGTAGCCATACGCTACTCCTTTGGTTCATTCATGGACATCGACGACGCTACTCATTGGTGCAGCCTTCGACCTCTTCAAGGGAGGTCATGCCCGCCCGCACTTTCCTAAGTCCCGACCGGCGTAAATCATATACGCCTTCCTTCTTTGCCTGATCCGCGATGTCGATCGCGGTACCGTTTTTCATGATGATGCGCTGGA
>JANOKK010000707.1:0-12166 GCA_031419255.1 Betaproteobacteria bacterium | reverse complement strand
TTTTATTTGCATCGCTATTTTTGTGTCACGACACTAGCCCGTAAAACTGGCAACATAGTTGGCAAACGTCTCTTTCAATCTACTGGCGCGGAAATTGCTTTTTTAAACATTGTCCCAATGCCGAATACTCAATCCTCCCATCCTCCCAATCACGCTCACTACGCGGGCCTCGACTTATTGTCGTCCGCCGTCGTGATCCTTAACCGGTCGTTTACGCTGATGCACGCCAATCCCGCCGCCGAAGATATGTTTGCCTTCAGCCTGAAGAACGCCGCTGGCCAGCCATTCGCGCGATTATTTTCCGCAGGGCATGTCGGCAATCAGGCGTTGTTCTCAATGCTTGATCATGTGGTGAAGAACGAGGCGGGGTTCAATGAAAACGAGCTCACGCTTGAAACGGCGGCCGGGCACACGCTGCATTTCTCGAGTGTCGCGTCGCCGATCAATCATGCGAGAGTCGTGGTCGAATTTCACGCGCTCGATCAACAACTTAAAATTGCACGCGAAGCGAAAATCCTTGAACGTCAGGAGCTGAATCGCGAATTGATCCGCAACCTTGCGCACGAAATCAAGAATCCGCTTGGCGGCATTCGTGGTTCGGCACAGTTGCTGGAACGCGAGTTGTGCGGCCTCGCCAATGAGTCCGACTTGAAGGAATACACCGAAGTCATCATAGATGAAGCCGACCGCCTGCAAAGCTTGATGAACCGTTTGTTAACGCCGCACCGCATGCCGCAAATGGCGCGGCTCAATATCCATGAAGTGCTGGAGCGGGTGCGCACGCTGGTGCTGGCTGAATTTCCGACCGGCATTACCATCGTGCGGGACTACGACGCGAGCCTGCCGGATTTCATCGCCGACAAGGAACCGTTGATCCAAGCCATGCTCAATATCGCCCGCAACGCCGCTCAGGCAATGCACGGCCGCGGACAAATCCGTCTGACGACCCGCATCGCCCGCCAAGTGACGCTCGCGAAGCAGCGCTATCGGCTCGCGATTCTGGTGAAGATCGCCGACAACGGTCCCGGCGTGCCGGACGCGCTGCGCGAAAAGATTTTTTTCCCGCTGGTCTCCGGGCGCGATGGCGGCACCGGGCTGGGCTTGTCGCTGGCGCAGGATTTGGTCAGCCAGCATCAAGGCATTATCGAGTTCGAAAGCGTTCCCGGCAACACCTGTTTCTCGGTCACGCTGCCGGTACACGAGAGTCAGACCTTGCATCCGCACGTTCCACCGCACCCTCACCACTCACATTGAAAGCCACACCATGCGGCCTGTCTGGATCATCGACGACGACAAATCGATACGCTGGGTGATCGAAAAAGCGCTCACGCGCGAAGGCATCGCCCATCAGTCGTTTTCCGCCGCGCAAGAAGCGTTGGACACGATGCCGAAAGGCCCGCCGCAGGCGGTGATCAGCGACATCCGCATGCCGGGTGCATCGGGCCTCGATTTCATGCAGCAACTGAAGGCGAAATTTCCGGCCACACCGATCATCATTATGACAGCGTATTCCGATCTTGAAAGCGCGGTCGCCGCGTTTCAGGGCGGCGCATTTGAATATCTGCCAAAACCGTTCGATGTCGATCACGCGGTCGAGTTGATTCGCCGCGCACTCGAAGAATCAACGCGTGAAATTCACGCGCCGGAGGTCACCGAGGACGCACCGGAAATTCTCGGCTCGGCACCCAGCATGCAGGAGGTATTCCGGGCGATCGGCCGTCTGTCGCAATCGCACGCCACCGTGCTTATCAACGGCGAATCCGGCACTGGCAAGGAATTGGTCGCGCGCGCCTTGCATCGCCACAGCCCGCGCGCCGCCAAGCCATTTATCGCGATCAACACCGCCGCGATTCCGAAAGATCTGCTGGAGAGCGAATTGTTCGGCCACGAACGCGGCGCCTTCACCGGGGCTGCCACGATGCGCCGTGGCCGCTTCGAGCAAGCCGATGGCGGCACGTTGTTTCTCGATGAAATCGGCGACATGCCGCAGGATTTGCAAACGCGATTGCTGCGTGTGCTATCCGATGGCCAGTTCTACCGTGTCGGTGGCCACACGCCCGTGGCCGCAAGCGTGCGCGTGTTCGCCGCCACCCATCAGGATCTCGAACAACGTGTCGATCAGGGATTATTTCGCGAAGATTTATATCACCGCCTGAACGTGATCCGCCTACGTTTGCCCTCGCTGCGCGAACGGCGTGAGGATATTCCGATGCTCGCAAAACACTTTCTCGCCAAAAGCGCGCGCGATCTCAACGTGGATGCAAAACGATTGAGCGACAATGCGCTGACGTTTCTATCGCGCCAGGATTTCCCCGGCAATGTTAGGCAGTTGGAAAACCTCTGCCACTGGATCACCGTGATGGCGCCGGCACAGATGGTGGAGGTGGCGGATTTGCCTGCCGACGTGCGCGGTTCGGCGCGAGGCGAAAAGTCTTCAATCGAGCATGATGGCGACTGGAAGCGCGCCTTGGAACGCGAAGTCACGGCCTCGCTTGGGCGCGGCGAGAAAAGTATCTTTGATGGATTGAATCGCGCGTTTGAGGCGGCGCTGATTACCAAGGCGCTGGAGCATACCGGCGGGCGGCGCATTGAGGCCGCGACGTTGCTCGGCATTGGGCGCAATACGTTGACGCGAAAGATTCAGGAGCTGGGGCTGGGCGTGGAAGATGCATAGGTCTTCACGTCAATAGATAGGCATCATGATGACATGATGAGTGGCGAAGGATTTTTTGACCCGTAATGCGCGCAAGGTGACATACCGCCTACTGCGGCAACGCCAACCCCTCCATCAGCGCCTTGTTCTCCGGCCGGCGCAACGCGCGATCCAGATTCGTGATCGCCTGCTCATGCTCCTGCATGAAATAACGCAGAAAATGTTCGCCGATGAAGAAGTATTGCGCGATTGGAGCCAGCAGCGTGCGCTCCCATTTCGGCGAGACTTCCTGCAAATGCAGCATGCGGCCGGGCAGCCATTTATCGAATACGGTTGCTGCGGTGCCGCCGTTATTCAGGATTGTGTTCTGCGTCGCGAATGCCAATTTCAGGCGGCGTAGATCGCTTTCGTCGTGGATCAGCACAGTGAATTGCGGCACCGTGCCGGTCGCCTGATTCATTTCCCACAGAATGCGTCGCCAGTCTTCGCGGTTCGCGCAATCGATGAGGCTCACTTTCGGCACCGGCTCGACGAACATGTCTTCCGCGCGGTTTGAATTTCGCGACAGGAAGAACGTCAGGGCCAGCGCCTTACCGCGATTCTTTGCGAAGAAGCTATCATAGTCCCGTCCGTCGCCATAGCGTGCCATCAATGTTCTAAGCTTGATCGGTCGTTGCTCGCTGGCGCTGCCGCTCGCGACGCGCTCATAGGTGACGATGTTATCCAGCGTGATCGGATCGTGTGCGTCGGTGCGGTCGAGCATTTTGTACATCATGCCGGTGACGAAAATGAATTCGCCCGGCACGCGCTGGCCGGCAAATTGCGAAAATGGCGCGCGGACCGATTGTGCCGGATCGCGGTCGATGACTTTGTTGGCAATGTCGCGATAGGCCAGGAAGCGCCGGTTAAATCGGAAATAGGAACTGTCGATCAAATCTTCCGCACGCAGGCGATAGTGTTCCTTGAACAATGACGTGCCGTTCAAATCAAAACGATCATCGTCGCGCGGCGTTTGCGCCTTGGTCGAACGAATGTTTTCGGTGACGACCGAGGGCGTCAAAACGATGATGACTTCGCGCTTGCGGTCTTGCGAATTTTCATGGCCGAACAATTTTCCAAGGAACGGAATATCGCCCGCCAACGGCACTTTGTCGGCACCGGAAATCTGATCGCGGCTCACCAGACCGCCGATAATGAGCGGCGTGTTGTCGCGGATGCGCGCATAGGTTTGCACGCGCCGGGTCGAGATGGTGGGGGCGGAAGCGAGTACGACTTTGGTGGTTGGGTCGAGCACGCGCAGGTCCTGGTTCGGCACCGTCGCCGAAACCGTCGCATCGATTTGCATGCTGATCTCATTGCCGTCTTCCGAGATGCGCGGCCGTACATTCAGCAAAATACCGGTCGGCAAATACTGAAACGAAAACGCCACGCGCGCCGAGCCGGCGCCCGCTGAAGACGCGTCCTTGCTGGTCGCAATCGGAATGTCGGTACCGACGCGGATCGTCGCCTGACGATTGTCGAGGGTCAACACCGATGGCCGCGAGAGCACTTCCGCCTTGTTGGTTTGCACCAGCGCATTGATCCGCGCCATCATCTGCGAGGGGCTCACATTGAGGCCATCGCGAATGAACGACAGCGCGGTATCGCCTGGCCCCGGTGTGGTGAGCGTGCCAAGCGAAAAGGATTGCGTGCCCTTTTTCAGATCCCATTTGACGCCGAGTTCTCTCAACGCTTCGCTGGAAATCTCCAGAACCAATCCCTCGACGAATACTTGCCGCGCAGGCAAATCAATCGTGTCGGTGACGATGCGTTTTACTCTCTGAAATTGCTCCGGATAGCCGGGGTGGTATAGCACCAGCAATTGCGACGCGCCACCGGTGACGGTTTCGTTCAATTGCGATGCCGCCTGCGGCACCACTGTCAGGCCCAACGCGTCGCGCTGCGCGGCTTGTGCGGCGCCGCCCTCGGTCGCGCCTACCAGGCCCATGTTGCGCGCTTCCGTCGCGGGCAATCGAACAATCAAGGGCAAGCGGTCGAAATTGATATTGGTGGGTAAATTGCGGATCGCGGGAAAGCGCGGCAGCAAGCGCTTCATTTCTTCGGGTGGCAGTCCTTGCAATGCGGCGTTTGGAATGACGGGTGCTGCGGGTGGAACGGCGGCGACCGGTGGCAGGGCCGCGTCGGCAGCGGCGTAGGTTTCATTACCCTTGTATGAGTCATCGACCGACAACGATTCGGAATCGGTGATGGCCGCGTAACCCATCGCGCGCAACGCAAACAACGCGGCTTCGGCATCAACGTAACTCAAACTCAGCGTGCGCGAATCGAGTTCGTTCAACGCGAGGCGCGACAAGACGCGATTGCGTTCGGACAACAGCGATTGCACCACTTTGGCGAATTCTCCCATCGCGCCTTGCGCGAGCGGTGGCCACGGTGCACGCGATTGCACGTCACCCGTCCACGCGGCAACCCACAATTGCGGCAAGCGGCGTGGCGGAAAAATGTAGCCGATCGCGACAGTCTCGGAGGTCGGACCCATGCCGCGCGCAATCGTTGACACCAGTGTGACGCCGCCAGGAATCGCGAGATTGGCGATCGCCGGATCAACCGTGCGAAAGCCTGTCGTCAATCGATATTGCATCGCCACATCGCTGATCAATTCGCGCACTTGCGATTCAGATAGTTTCGGCAACGCGAGCAGCGTCGCATCGGTGATATCGACTTTTTCGGGGGCGGGCGGCGGTGCGGGTGCCGGCGGGGGTGTGGCCGCTTGCGTCGTCGGCGTGTGCGGCGCGGAAGGGTCGGTTGGCGCAGGTGATTCGACTTGCGCACCTGCCAGTGTGGCCGCCAGCAGCATCGTGGTTGTTGCCGCGCGGAATTTCAGATTTCGCATTGCGAGCCCCCTGGAATTTTTTGTTGCGCCGATTGTAGCTGAACCGCTTGAATCGCCATTATCGCCATGCATGCGCAAAGCCACTCTTGGCGGATATCGAACCAAACCCAAAGCGGATCCTGGCGTGCGCGAGGATGACAACATCAGCCTGCGAAAATGACAAACTCAAGCACCGGCGCGCCTTTCCGGGCCAAAAGCCCTGAAGACGCGCGCCAGTGCTGGCAGTTTGCCAGGTCAATCCCCACGCAAGGCGAGGCACCTAGCCGTATCCTTAGGCAAATCTTTTGACGAGATGGTGCCACCATCGGGAACGGAATTGACTTCGTTCAATGTAATGCATTGGACCTCGTCGGTCGGTCTCCGACAGGCCCCCCACAAGGTCCAAGTGTCCTTGTTAGCGATCCAATAGCGCTTGCCATCGGTGCCGACCAGATGCGTGTGCTTGAAGCGGTCGCAATTGGCGATGAACTTACCCTTAAACCTTTGAGCCGTAGAGAGCTGCGCGAGCGCTTTGGTCACGGACTCCACTGGCTTCGCCAGCACCGGCGGTAATGGCGCGGCAACGTTCATTGCCGCGCGACATTTCGCACCGCTATCCCATGCGTCACCGGTTTTGAAGCCGTCAATCACGTTGGCCGACACATTGGGTGCGTTGCCAAGGTTCAATTTACATTCGTCTGCCACTTGAGCGTTGACGATGTGGTGCTTGGTGCCATGGTGGAGGCCATAAGTCATTCCGTTGCGCGCATCGCGAATCACTCGCAGGGCACGACACTCGTCCGCATTTTCAACCTTCTTGCCGGCAGGAATGCCATCGCGGTCGGCATTGCCGACGCAGGTCATATCTTTGTCGCTAAGGCCGCAGGCGTTGTAAACGACCCAATTGTTCTTGTTGGAGATCCAGTGACGTTTGCCGTCGGCACTGATCATTTCGGTATTTTTATCGGTGGTGCAATCGGCATAAATAATCTGCCCGGTGCGCGGGTGCGAGACCCACAACGCGCCCATCGCCGGGGCGCACTCGGCAACGTTCGCAATCGGCGCACCTTGTTGCATCTGATACCCCTCGTAGAGCGAAACTTTCACGATCGGATAGCGCGTGCCGAGCGCGCACTCGCCGAACAGGCTCCACTGGTCTTTCTTGCCCACAAAGCGCGCGGTACCCTGCGGCGTGACGATGGAAGTGGTGACACTGTCGTCGCCATGCGCCTGCACCAGTTTTCCGGCCAGATCAGGACGCGCCCTGGACATGCGGCGCGCGGCATAACACTCCGAGGCGTTGTTGACGGGTGTACCGACCATGTGCGCGGGAAACTTGCCTTTCTCACACATCAGTGCCAGCGAAAAAAGTTTCTTGTCGTCGGTATTGAGACGACCGTAACCCTCGCCTTTTTCTCCCACCAATCCGCCGCAACCGGTGGCACCGAGCACGGAGGCGTTCGCCAAAGGCCGGAATTTCCGCTCCGATTCGGAATAGACGTAGCGCGCGAAATTGCTGCCGCGCTTTTCGTAATCGTCGCGCGATCCCCAGAGCCGGCCGGGCGGATAGGCGCGGACAAATTTCGCGGCCTCCGCACTGGCGCGGGAGTCAAAATTGGTGCAGTCTAATACGTCGCGCGCGGGTTCATGCTTCCAGGTACCCGCCTTAAATATTTCGCCGACGGAGGCGACCGTTTCATAGGCCGCGACAGCACCCTCGCCGATCGCCTTGCCCGCATCGACGGTTGCGTTCCCGACCCACTTCGCCGCCGCCTCGAGTTGCTCTTTGGTGCAGCCGACCAGTTTGCCCACATCGACCTTGACCGGATTCAAGCCACTCGCGATCGATTCGATCGAAGGATCACCCGAGAGCGGAATCTTGGTGCCGAATTCGATCGGCACCACGCAGGTCGCGGGGCTGGTGAACGCGATTTCGTTTGGATTGAAGGCAAAGACGGCGCTGCGCCCGATCACCGGCGTGTTGAAGCCGCCCGAGACACTCGCATCCTGCTTCGCCTCGTCGATGTGGATACTCGCTTTCGCGCTCAAGTTGTAGTTGCCGACCGACTTCAGATCCATGCCAAAGCTGCCGGTTGTTTCGGTGTGCAAGCCCGATTTGCTCAGGTCGGTGTTGGTGTTGGCGAGCTGTTTGCCGAGCACCTTCACGCCAGCCTTCAGGCGCAATATCGGCCCGTCTTTATTGCTGCCGTCCTTGGCTTTGGCTTTCGCGGAGAGGACGACAAAATTGAACTTGCTCATTTCGGGATAATCGTTCCCGGCCTTCAGGCGAAAGCTGTCTGCATTCGGATTCGGGTTGGTGAGCTTGAAAGTCGAGAGCGGCTTGAACATGAGGGCGATTTTGTCGAGCACCGTTTTCGCCGGTGCGATTTCAGTGAGCAGACCGCCGCTCGCGACTTGCGTATTGAGCGCCAGGCTCACCTTGGCAAATTCTTCCATCGTGATGACCGAGGGCGTGGACAACGCCATCTGCGCCTTGCTCCAATCGACAGTGCCCGCCGGTGTTGCGGGTAAGTCGAGAACGGCCGGAAATACCTTGCCCTTTGCTGCACTTTCAAAACTCATGTTGCCCATCAGACTGACATTTTTTGCATCGTCGATCTGAATGGTTGCATCGGACACGCGCGCCTCCGTGATACCAAGCGGGCCGGAGAGTGTGGTGCCGGGCGGCATCAGGATTTCAAGAAATTTCGAGCCTTCGCGATTGAGAAGATCGCTCGCCGATTCGCTCGCGAAACCGGAACGAATCCACAGGTTATCAATCGGCGCGTTCAACGCGTCTTTCAAAAATTTACCGACCGTGCCCTTGAGCGAGGCGTGCGTGAACAATTGCGGGCCGACCGGCACGGTGAATTGCTGAAGGCCTCCGTAGCGGCTGCCGGGGGCGAACAAGCTGCGCAAACTCGCCGGCATTTTGCCGTCGGCGGTGGTCATGGTGCGCTCGACGGAGGCGATGGAAAACACCGGCCGATTCAATTCAGCGTCGGCGATGCTCTTCCACTTGTTGCCTTTTAGATTCGGAATGTCGGAGAGCTTCAAGCCTTTGTCGAAGACGACATAAATCGCCGCGTTCATCGGCACGCCACTCGCGGGAATCTGTTCGACGTAGAGTTGCAGTCCGCAGGTGTTGCTCGATTCGCGCCAACCGTTTGTAGATGCCGTCAAACCCTTGCGCAGCGCGTCGATTGCGGTTGACCAACTCGACGATCCGCACGCGGGGAATGGCAACGCTTTGAGCGGCGTGAAGAAACGATCCAGCGCGGCGTCCATCTGGGCCTGCAATGCCGTCGCGGCTGCGGTGGCAACAGGGGCCGAGGCCGGCGGCACCGGAACGGGCACCGCAAGCTTAGGCGGCGCTAGCGCTGGCGATGGCGTGGTGGCCGGAGGTGGCAGCGTCTTGACGGCAGCGCCGGGGCCTGGGCGAATACAGGTGGCATAATCGATGCGAGCAACGTGGAAAAAACCAAACCGGTTTGCAGCAACAATTCCTTCATTTTTTCTCCCTGAGGCCAGTTAATATTTTTTATTTAATGCGCGCTTCATGTCGTCTCAGTCTCGGCCTGCCGTGGCCGCCACTTGAGCAATCGGTTTTCAGCCAGCGTCACCGCATAATCGAGCAGCAACGCAAACATTGTCAACACCAATATGCCCGCGAACACAGTGTTGATATCGAAGGCCCCCTCCGCCTGATGAATGAGGTAGCCAACGCCGTTGGCGCTACCCAGATATTCGCCCACCACCGCACCGACGAACGCCATGCCGACTGCCGTGTGCAGACTGGAAAATACCCACGACGTGGCGCTCGGCAAATACACGTAGCGCAGCAATTGCGATGCGTTGGCTCCCAGCATGCGCGCGTTGTTCAATACCACCGGCGAGACTTCCTTCACGCCTTGATAGACATTGAAGAACACGATAAAAAAAACCAGCGTCACGCCGAGTGCTACTTTTGACCAGATGCCCAAGCCAAACCAGACCATGAAAATCGGCGCGAGTATCACGCGCGGCATCGCGTTCATCGCCTTGATGTAAGGGTCAAGAATCGCCGAGGCGGTATCGGACAACCCAAGCCACAGGCCGATAGCTAAACCGAGCAGCGTACCGATGACGAATGCGAGCGCCGTCTCCTGCAACGTCACCCACAAATGCCGGTAGATTTCGCCTTCTGTAAACCAGACGTAGATCACGCTGAAAATTTTCAATGGCTCGCCGAAGAAAAATGACGCCTTGTTTTCGTTGTCGAAAAATATCGGCGGAATGAGACCGGGGACAGTCAACAAATGCCACGCGGCAAACAGCGCAACGAGCAAAGCAAGTTGCCAGAAGAGGATGGGTTTTTTCACGCTACCACCCGATTCTTGGTCTGCGCATAGCCTTTCAACACTTCCTCCTTCATCGCCGCCCATATCTGCGCATGCAGTTCCAGAAATTGCGGCGTCATGCGAATCTCGGCCACGTCGCGGGGCCGTGGCAGATCTATCACAAACTCGCCGATCGGATGCGTCGCCGGGCCGGCCGCGAGCACGATCACGCGGTCCGACATCGAGATCGCTTCTTCGAGATCATGGGTGATGAAGACCACCGACTTCTTGTTCGCGTTCCAGAGTTCGAGCAATTCGTTTTCCATCAATTGCCGGGTTTGAATATCGAGTGCGGAGAACGGCTCGTCCATGAGTAATATTTTCGGATCGAGAATGAGAATCTGCGCGAGCGCGCAGCGCTTCCGCATGCCACCGGAAAGTTCGTGCGCATAGCGTTGACCAAAGCCTTCGAGCCCCACGCGCGCGAGCCACGCTTCGCCCTGGGTGCGCGCGACGTCTTTTTCCACGCCGCGAAACTGCAATCCGGCAGTGACATTGTCGAGCGCCGAACGCCAAGGCATCAGCGATTCGGCCTGAAACATGTAGCCCGCTTGCGTGTTCAATCCGTTGAGCGGCTCGCCGAAAACGTGCACCGTACCGGATGAGGCTTTCAACAATCCCGCGCCGATATTCAAGAGGGTGGATTTGCCGCAGCCGGTCGGGCCGACGATGGAAACGAATTCGCCATCGGCAATATCGAGCGAAGTGTCGCGCACCGCCGTATAGCCCGCGCCGCCGGATTTACCGGTGAAGGTGACGGTGATGTTGTTGAAGGAGAGGGCGGGGATCATGAGTCAAATTCCCGATCTGTCGTCATTCCGGCGGAGGCCGGAATCCAGTCCATTTGCATTGTCCAAAAGTTGGATTGGGCTGGATCCCGGCCTCCGCCGGGACGACGAATGTGATGCGCCGCGACTCCATTTCCATGCGGCAAACCCAAGTACCCGCGCGGCATACGGGCCGAAAATACCCGAAACACCGCACCAATGCTGGAATGTCATCGAATTATGCTAACGAACGCTACTTTATTTTCGCCGCTGCTTTTTGCGCAAACGAATTGTCAAACGTCGCCGCCAGATTGATCGATGCACCCGCCGCAATCACCGAAGGCTCGAATTGTTTAAGCACGTTGTAAACGTTCTGCGCGGCCTTCATGTTCATCTGCCCATCAACGGAATAGCCGAGCATGTTTTTCAACAATGCCGCCTTGTACACCGAGCGGTTGCCTGCCATGTACGCTTCCGGCATGGCGGCCATGATTTGCTCCGGTGTGGCTTTGGCGATCCAGCGATTGGCTTTCACCATCGCGTTCACCACGGCCTGCGTGGTATTGGGATTTTTCTTGATGAAGTCTTCATTGGCGTAAATGCACGACGCGAGATAATCGCCGCCATAAATATCCTTCATGCCTTTTTCGGTGCGGCTGTCCGCCACCGCAACGAATTTTCCGCTCGCCTCCAACGTGCTGATGACGGGATCGAGATTCGACATCGCATCGATCTCGCCTTTGTCCATCGCCGCGATGGCACCGGCACCCGCGCCGACACCGACGATCGACACATCGCTCGGTTTGAGGCCGTCTTTTGCGAGCAAATTATTGACGAACATATTGGTCGAGGATCCGGGAGCCGTCACACCGATCTTGAGGCCCTTCAAATCCTTGCCCGACTTGTATTTGGCGGCTTTGTCTTTCGGCATCACCAGCACGATCGATGAGTAACCCGCCTGCAATACCACCGCCTTGATCGGCTGCTTTTTGGCTTGCATGTTGATCGTGTGTTCAAACGCGCCGGAAACCATGTCCGCGCTGCCGCCGACCATTGCCTGCAAGGCTTTCGCACCGCCGGCGAAATCGGGAATCTCGACCTCCAGACCTTCATCCTTGAAATAGCCGTTGCGCTCGGCGATGGTCAGCGGTAAATAATAGAAAAGGCTCTTGCCGCCGACGGCGATGGTGATTTTTTTCTTCTCGGGGACCTGCGCGACGACGCTGGTCGCGATGACGGACATGACGAGCGCAATCACGAATAAGCACAATTTTCTTAACATCACATTTCTCCCCAAAGTGTCATTCTGAGTGCAGCGAAGAATCTCGTCATTGTAGGTTGCCGAATCAAATAACGAGATTCTTCGCTGCGCTCAGAATGACAAATATTTTTAGAATCTGAAACCAATCTTGCTCGCCACACTCGTTGCCCCGCCCGATTTTTCCGCCTCGGCCGAAAACGTCGCAAAGGCAAGTTGCGTGTCGAAGCCCACAAA
>JANOKK010000706.1:0-8698 GCA_031419255.1 Betaproteobacteria bacterium | reverse complement strand
ATGAGCAGGCGCATGCGGCAGGCATTAAGCGCGTTTACTGGCAAACACAAGCATCAAATGCCGCAGGGCGACTGCTGTATGACAAGGTGGCGAAGCACGCGGGGTTTATTGTTTATGGACACGAGACTTGAATCCAAACCTTCGGGCGTGACAACACACCACCTTGATTTATTGACGCACAAACTCTAGCACCAGAGCGCCTCGCGGGCCATTTGTGCTTGTAAAGCCGCACCAATAATAGACTTTCGTCTATTTATCCGGGCAAGGCCTACGCCGCCCGCAACATAATTTTGCCGATATGCGTGGAGGATTCCATCAGCTTATGCGCCTCAACAACTTCTTCCAGCGCAAACGTTTGGTGTATGACCGGCGTTACTTTTTTTGCCGCCAACAACGGCCAGGCATGTTCCTTCAAAGACGCCGCAATCGCTGCCTTTTGGTGATCCGGTCGCGCGCGCAACGTTGAGCCAGTGATGGTTTGGCGCTTCATCATCAGCGGTCGAAAATCGATCGTCGCCTGCCCGCCTTCGAGAAACGCGATGAAACAATAGCGTCCATCCAACGCAAGTACGCGCAGATTTTTCTCAATGTAGCTGCCGCCGACCATATCGAGAATCACATTCACGCCTTTTTTCTGCGTGACGGCCGCCACTTCCGCCGCCCAATCCTGCGTCTTGTAATTAAAGACGTGATCGGCGCCGATTTTTTTGCAGAACGCCGCTTTCTCTTCATTGCCGACCGTCGTGAATACGTCCGCGCCAAATGCTTTTGCCAATTGAATGGCGGTGAGGCCAATGCCCGAGGAGCCACCGTGGATCAGGATTTTTTCGCCCGCTTTCAATTTGCAGGTGTCGAACACATTCACCCACACCGTGAAGAAATTTTCCGGCACGCCGGCGGCTTCCAGCATTGAAAGTCCTGCGGGTATCGGCAGACAATGCGCGGCGGGTGCGACGCAATATTCCGCATAGCCGCCGCCGGGCGTGAGCGCGCAGATGGCCTCGCCGATTTTCCATTGAGACACTTTTTCACCAATGGAAGCAACGGTGCCAGACACTTCCAGTCCCATGATCGGTGATGCGGTTGGCGGCGGCGCGTAACTTCCCGAGCGCTGCAACACATCGGGGCGATTGACACCCGCGAATTCGACTTTGATGAGCACATCGTTTTCGCCACATAAGGGTATTGGGCCGGTGGTGATGTGCATGACATCGGCGGTACCGGAGCCGGTCGTTGCAACATAACGCATGCTTGTGGGAAGGGTCATTGCGAAATCCTATCTAGAATTAATTTACATTGAGGCAAATGCCGACGCACCGGCGGAGGCCGGAATCCAGTCCGATCGTTGCACTAAACAATACGACGGCCTGGATTCCGGCCTCCGCCGGAATGACGAAACAAATTGATCCATTGTCACTATTTATGTAATTCTCAAAAATTGAGTGATTGATCATCATTCCACAACCACGCCGCCCCTCGCGCGCCGCTGGTCGCGCCAAATTTAGGCGGCAATAATCGGGTCGCGACATGAGCGCTCAAAATATATCGCGACCACAGTCGCGGCACTGTATCGTACCAACGCATCACGTTGGAAAGCCCGCCGCCCAGTACGATTACATCGGGATCAATCACATTGATGATCGAGGCAAGACTGCGTGCGAGGCGGTCTTCATATGCCGCGAGCGCCGCCTCGCATTGGGCATCGTTCGCGGCCTGCGCGACGATTTCCTCGGCCGATAACGCACGCCCGGACTCTTCAAAAAAATGTTTCGCCAATCCAGGCCCGGATAACCATGTTTCAATGCACCCGCGTCGACCGCAATAGCAATCGTGACCCGGCAATTCATTCGAGTGTGACGACGCAGAAAATATCGGCAGCGGATTGTGACCCCATTCCCCGGCGATGGAATTCGCACCGGTCAGCAATTGGCGTTTGATCACAACACCACCTCCGACGCCAGTACCCAAAATCGCGCCGAAGACAATTTCCGCACCTGCGGCCGCACCATCGGTTGCTTCCGAGAGCGCAAAACAATTCGCATCGTTCGCGATGCGAATCTCGCGTTGCAACAAGCGCTGCAAATCTTCCACCAGCGGTTGGCCATTGAGACAAGTCGAGTTGGCGTTTTTGATTTCCCCTGTGATGCGAGAGCGCGCACCGGGTGTGGCGATGCCGACGCTGCCCTCGCCCAACGTCTCGTCGGCATGCCGCACCAATTCAACGATCGCTGCGACTGTCGCATCGTAACTATCGTGTGGTGTGGCGATGCGTCGACGATGGCATTCATTGCCATTTTCATCGAGCGCGATGATTTCAATCTTGGTGCCGCCCAAGTCGATACCGAACCGGAACATGTCATTTGTGATGAGTGAATCGATGTGCGATTATGCCGTATCGCCCGATCACAACTTTCCCCCGCGCAGGAACACCACTCATGGCCAAGGCAGCGAACCCCGACGAAATCAAGCTCATCCGACCGATCATTGCCAACGGCAAAACCAAACTTGCCAGCATCGATACCCGATCCACCTGTGGTTTCATCGGCGACAAGGCGGCGACGGTGGCCGTGTTCGCCAAATTGAATGCGCAGTTGGTGGAATTGCAGACGGTGCTCTATGCCGAACACAAACACAAAGTGCTGGTGGTGTTGCAGGCGATGGATACCGGCGGCAAGGACGGCGTGATCCGAAAGGTTTTTTCCGGCATAAACCCGATGGGCGTTCACATCGCGAGTTTCAAAGGGCCGACGGCGACCGAGCTGGATCACGATTATTTGTGGCGCGTCCATGAGCGCGTGCCGGCCAAAGGCGAAATGGTGGTGTTCAACCGCAGCCATTACGAAGATGTGCTGATCACGCGTGTCGAGGGCTGGATTGATAATGCCACCGCCAAGCGGCGCTTTCGGCAGATCAACGATTTTGAAGCCATGCTGGTGGAAGAAGGCACGATCATCATTAAATTCTTCCTGCACATTTCAAAGGACGAACAAAAAGAGCGCCTGCAGGATCGGCTCGACGATGGTGCCAAGACCTGGAAATTCAATCCCGGTGATTTGGTCGCGCGTGAAAAATGGGACGACTATCAACGCGTCTACCAAGAGGCAATCAATGCCACCTCGAGCCCGCATGCTCCGTGGCATATTGTGCCGGCCGATCGCAATTGGGTGCGCGATGTGTATGTGTGTTCGGTACTGGTTGAGACGCTATCGAGTTTGAAAATGCAGTACCCGAATCCGCCGCCCGGGCTCGATAAAATCGTGATCAAGTAGCCACGGGCAAACCTCCAGCAAAACCGGCCGTAGGATGGGTGGAGCGCAGCGATACCCATCGTCCCTGCAGGTAGGCATGATGGGTATCGCTACGCTCCACCCATCCACCGAAGCGGACATGACGGATTTAACCGCGTGGCACGCCGGGTAGAACCCAAATTTGCGGCACTGCACAAGTGCGGAAAGCCCTTGTAAGTCCTTGTGTTAAAATAACAAGTTATAAATTCGCCTGCGCAAATTTGCGCATTGTGTTGTCACTTTTTTTGATCAAATAAGCCCGCCATGCCGATTTACGCCTACAAGTGCTCTGCCTGCGCGCACACCGAAGATGCGTTGCAAAAAATGAGCGCCGCACCGCTGACGGTTTGCCCTGCCTGCGGTCAATCGACTTACGCCAAACAACTCACCGCGCCCCAATTCCAATTGAAAGGCAGCGGCTGGTATGTGACCGATTTTCGTGGTGGCGCGAGTGCCAAGGACGCGAAAAATGACGAAGCCGGCGAGCCCGCCAAAGTGGACGCGAAAACCACCGCCGGCGCGGATGGCAAAACAGAAACCAAGACGGATTCCAAAACCGATAGCAAGACCAGCACGCCGAGTGAATCCGGTGCCGCGAAACCTGCGCCATCGACCCCGGTCGCCGCCCCGGCACCGGCCAAGCCCGCCGTCGCCACCAGCGAAAAATCGTAAGAGGTTTTTCGCATGCGCAAATATCTGATCGCAGGTTTACTCGTTTGGATCCCTCTGGTGATCACCGGCTGGGTATTGAAGCTGCTCATCGATCTGATGGATCAATCGCTGTTGCTGCTGCCAAAAAACCTCCAGACCGAAGCGTGGCTCGGCTTTCACGTGCCGGGTATGGGCGTCTTCCTGACGATTGCCATCGTGCTCACCACCGGCGTCATCGCCGCCAATTTTTTCGGCAACAAATTGCTCAACTGGTGGGATTCCATCCTGCAACGCATCCCCATCGTGCGTTCGATCTACGGCGGGGTGAAACAGATTTCCGACACGCTGTTCTCGCCCGAAGGCAAGGCATTCCGCAAGGCGGTACTTGTGCGCTATCCGCAGCACGACACCTGGACCGTCGCATTGCTCACCGGCGAGCCGCAGCATGAAGTGACCGATCACTTGGGCCATGGCAACTATTCGGTATTCGTGCCGACCACCCCCAACATCACGGCCGGTTTTTTCCTGATCGTGCCGAAGTCGGAAGTGATCGCGCTCAACATGACAGTCGATGAAGCGCTTAAGTACATTATTTCCATGGGTGTGGCCGAGCCGCCTCGCCCCAATCATCGCAACGGCACCGAGATGAAAACGTCCGGCACCGACCCCAATCGCAAGCCGTTGTAATCGCGAGATTGCAACGGCACCCCGCCTGATTCTTCGCTGATCGCGCCAGCGATCGCCCCCATTTTTGTCATTCTGAACGCAGTGAAGAATCTCCTCGCATGAAGGACTAGATCCTTCGCGTTCGCTCAGGATGACACCATTTTTTGGCATTGAAAAACATGAGAACCAACTACTGCGGCTTCATCGACAAACAATATCTCGGACAGGAAATTACCCTGTTCGGCTGGGCGCATCGGCGTCGCGATCACGGCGGCGTGATCTTCATCGATCTGCGTGACCGCGAAGGTCTCGTGCAAGTCGTGATCAACCCCGACACACCCGACGCATTCAAAACCGCCGACAAAACGCGCAGCGAATTTGTATTGAAAGTGATTGGCAAAGTGCGCCTGCGCCCGGATGGCTCGACCAACACCAATCTGAAAAGCGGCGAGATCGAAGTGCTGGCATCCGACGTTGAAATTCTCAACGCCGCGCAGACGCCGCCTTTCATGATCGACGACGACAATATCAACGAGGAAGTGCGCCTCAAATATCGCTACCTCGATCTGCGCCGCGACACGATGCAGAATAATCTGCGGATGCGTTATCGCATCGCAATGGCAGTGCGGCAATATCTGGATGCGCAAGGCTTCATCGATATCGAAACGCCGTTCTTGTACAAAAGTACCCCCGAAGGCGCGCGCGAATTTCTCGTGCCGTCACGCATTCACGACGGCAGTTTCTACGCGCTGCCACAAAGTCCGCAACTCTTTAAACAATTGCTGATGGTGGCGGGCTTTGATCGCTATTACCAGATCGTAAAATGTTTCCGCGATGAAGACTTGCGCGCGGATCGCCAACCCGAATTCACCCAGATCGATATCGAGACCTCGTTCCTGACCGAACGCGAAATTCAGGACATCATGGAAGGCCTCGTGAAAGCGATGTGGAAAGCCGGCGTGAATGTGGATCTGCCTGATTTCCCGCGCATCACTTATGCGGACGCGATGGCGAAATATGGTTCGGACAAACCCGATCTGCGCGTGAAACTCGAATTAACAGAACTCACCGATATCGTCAAAGAGTCGGGCTTCAAAGTTTTTGTCGACGCGGCCAATGCCAAAAACGGCAAAGTTGCGGCGCTCTGTTTGCCGGGTGGCAACGAGAAATTCGCAAGGAAAGAACTCGACGATCTCGCCACTTTCGCCGCCATCTACGGCGCGAAAGGTCTCGCGTACATCAAGGTCAACGACGCGGCCAAGCCCAACGCCGAAGGATTGCAATCGCCCATCGTAAAATTTTTCAGCGAAGAAACGCTGACGAAAATTCTCGGTGCCTGCAACGCCAAGACCGGCGACATCATTTTCTTCTGCGCCGACAAAACCAAAGTGGTGTACGACACGCTGGGTGCGTTACGCATGAAGCTCGGCCATGAAAAAGGCTATGCCGACGGCGGCTTCAGGCCGGTGTGGGTGGTCGATTTCCCGGCCTACGAATATGATGAAGAAAATAAACGCTACGTCTCCGCGCATCATCCGTTCACGGCACCGAAGGCGGAACATGTCGAGATGATGGACACCGATCCCTCCAAGGTGCTGGCGCAGGCCTACGACGTGGCGATGAACGGCTGGGAACTCGGCGGTGGCTCGGTGCGCATCCACAATCCCCAATTGCAGCAAAAGCAATTCAAAGTGCTCGGCATCTCACCCGAGGATCAACGCGCCAAATTCGGCTTCCTGCTCGACGCGCTCGAATACGGCGCACCGCCGATGGGCGGTATCGCGTTTGGTCTCGATCGTTCAGTCACATTGATGTGTGAGAAGTGGGATTCGATTCGCGATGTCATCGCGTTCCCGAAAACGCAGCGCGGACAGGACTTGATGGTGGACACGCCGTCAACGGTGACGGATAAGCAGTTGCGGGAGTTGCATATCAAGTTGCGCAATGTGACGGCGGTGTAATCGGATTGCACCATGAAAATCGAACGAGCCCTGTTCGATTTTCATGGATTGCGAACGCAGGTCGCAATCGAGCCCAATCGTTAGCCCTACCCCGTTCGCCCTGAGCTTGTCGACGGGTTTGAGGCACGAGGCCCTTCGACAAGCTCAGGGCGAACGGAGTCTATCGGCGGGTTCTGGTCGTCACTTGTCCACAGCTACTTCCTTAACGCACGGCGGATAAATAATCTTCCCGCTTGCTTTGACAAAGTAGCCAAGATATTCGCAGATCGGCCCGAGCCCCATGGATTTGCGTCGCGCATTGAGATTCACCTCATCTTCGGTCGGCAGGATGCTCACGCCACCCTTGGTGTCCACCTGCGAGCCATAACGCTACGGTTTTCCCTGACGGATCAACACGCGATCTTTCAGGAGCGCGACGTCTGACTTCGACGCGTCGCCCGTCATCGCCGCTGCGCGGATCTTGTCAATGTACTTGAGCTGGTAGTCGAGCGGCGCATGTTGCACGATCAGGAAAGCAGCGGTGGCTGCGAGCGCGCCCTCGTCGGATTTTCTCGGCTAACCATACTTCCCGACGATTTCAGAAAATCGATTCTGATTGATGCCATCGCGCTCATTGATGCGCGCCCACAATGTGTCCTTGGCGGTCTTATCGACCTCAATGCCCTTTGCTCGGGCTTCTACCAGAAAGGTGTTGAATTCCTGCCGCAGCACTTGATCGCTTTTAAACATCGCCTCCAATTCTGTTTTGATGGCAAGCCATTCGGGTGTGGTTGCGGGCTGGGCAAATGAGTTGAGTGCGACGCACAACATCGCGAGCAATCGCCATGGGCGTAACGGATTTTTCATGCGGTTTCCCTTTTCTTGACGGATCGGAATTTCACCCGCTGATATTATGGAATACGCAATCACGTATTCGACAACGTCGTCTGCCAGCGTTCCATTTTGAGTATTTTTGAAAATTCACATTGTTACGCTATGTCACACCTGCGGTCATCGCCCCTCGTATAATCCGCGCCTCACTCCTTGAATGCACAACATGTCCCTTGCCCTAATTGTCCACGGCGGCGCCGGTAGCTGGCGCCCCGGCTCTGATGCCGATGCCATCCACGGCACAACCGCCGCCGTTGCCGCCGGCCGAAAAATTCTCGAAGCGGGTGGCTCAGCGATCGATGCGGCGTGCGCCGCCGCAGTCGTGCTGGAAGACAATCCGATTTTCAACGCGGGCACCGGTGCGGTGTTGAATATCGACGGCTTTGTGGAAATGGATGCGTGCGTGATGGTGTCCGAAAGAACGCAAATCGGCGCCGTCTCCGCCATCCAGCGCGTGAAGAATCCGATTCTGGTTGCGCGTCAAGTGATGGAACAAACCGACCACATCATGCTCGCCGGTGAGGGCGCGAAACGCTTCGCGCGCGTGATGGGGCACACGGATCATGATCCGATCACGCCTGAGCGTCGCGCGGATTGGCAGGACAAGAAATCCAAGCTGCAAATCGCGGTGGGGGCCGATGGTAGGGGTGCAATGAAAATTCGCAACTTCCTCATGAGCCATCCAGAATATGCGGGCGGAACGATTGGCGCAGTGGCATTGGATGCGAATGGCGTGTTGTGCGCGTGTACTTCCACGGGTGGTGTCACGATGAAACTGGTTGGGCGCGTCGGTGATACGCCGCTGCCGGGGGCCGGAACGTACGCGTCGAAACTTGCCGCGTCTTCTGCAACCGGCACCGGTGAATACGTGATCCGCGCGCTCGCCTGCCGACAAATTTCGGACAATATCGAGAAGGGTATGAGCCTGAGCGCCAGCATTGACGCGGTTCTTGAAGGCATGGGCCGCGATTTTGATGCCGATGTGGGATTCATCGGCATCGATGCAAACGGCAATGTGGTCGGCGCACATCGCACGCCGCACATGCCGCATGCGTGGTTTTCAGAATCGTCCGACATCATCGCGAAAATGCGCGCATGAGACGGGAAATCCCAGTGAAATTCGGCGGAAAAAATCACCGTTCGCCCTGAGCTTGTCGACGGGTTTGATGCACGATGCCCTTCGACAAGCTCGGGGCGAACGGTGACTAGTGTCTCGACCCAGAAATAGCGATACATAATGAAACGGATGGATTTTTTCGCGTG
>JANOKK010000705.1:0-1009 GCA_031419255.1 Betaproteobacteria bacterium | reverse complement strand
GCAACAGCGCATCGATGCGTGGGATTACATGCGCAAACGCTGGCCACTTGCCTTGCTGGGAACGATCGCCTCACTCGGCTCATACGGCATCGCATTGTGGGCCATGACGCAAGCACCCGTTGCGATTGTGGCGGCGTTACGCGAAGTGTCGGTACTGTTCGCCGCGATATTGGGCGCGTGGCTGTTGAAAGAATCGTTCGGTATACAGCGCGCCGCTGGCACATTGTTGATCGTCAGTGGCATTGCCGCACTCAGACTCGCCTAATCGTGACACGGGAGAAATCATGAACCTGCCCACGCACGCGGAAATCATCATCGTTGGTGGCGGTATTGCCGGCTGTTCTACCGCATATCACCTGGCGAAGCTCGGCAAGAAAGATGTATTGCTGATCGAACAAGGCACCCTCACCTGCGGCACCACCTGGCACGCAGCAGGGTTGGTCGGGCAGATGCGCCCCAATCGCAATATGACGCGCATGAGCAAGTACGGGATCGAACTGTATTCGAGCCTCGAAGCCGAAACCGGCCTCGCCACCGGCTGGAAACAGTGCGGCAGCGTCAACGTGGCCAAGACGCCGGAACGCATGCAAACACTAAGGAAGCAAGCGTCGATGGCGCGAAGTTTTGGTGTCGATGTGGAGATCATCTCCCCGCAGCGTGCGGGCGAGCTGTATCCGATTCTGCGCACGGACGATTTGCAGGGCGCGATCTGGATTCCCGGCGACGGCAAAGCGAACCCGGCCGATCTTTGCATGTCGCTTGCCAAGGGTGCGCGCAATCGCGGCGTGAAAATAATGGAGCACATCGAAGTCACCGGAGTCCTCACCGAGAATGGTCGTGCCACCGGCATACGCACCGCGCAGGGCGACGTGAAATGCGAAGTCATCGTCAATTGCGCCGGCCAATGGTCGCGGCAATTCGGCCGACTCGCGGGTGTGAATGTGCCACTTTATTCGGCCGAGCATTTCTACATCGTCACCGACGTGATTCCCGGCGTGCATCCGATGTT
>JANOKK010000704.1:0-4919 GCA_031419255.1 Betaproteobacteria bacterium | reverse complement strand
ATCGCAGGGCGCAAAGTTTTTCAGTTGCTCTTCCAGCGAAGGTTCTGCTGCACCGCGCAACTCGTGCATCAGCGCCCAGCGCTCGCTGGAAGTGATCAATACCTCGGTCGCACCGGCTTCGCGGTGGCGATGCGAATCCTTGCCCGGCTGATCGATATCGAACTCGTGATGCGCGTGTTTGATGAGCGAGACCTTGTATCCCTCCATGACGAGGCAAGGAATGACTTTTTCGATCAGCGTGGTTTTCCCGCTGCCCGAATATCCGGCGATGGCGATAGTTTTCATGGGCCGATTCTACGCGATGAAACGTCAGCCATTACTTGAACGCGAGTCCCAATGCATTTGCCATAAATGCGAGCATGTCGCTGCGTTCTTCGATAATTTTTGACGTTGGCGTGCCTTCACCATGACCGGCCTGAGTCTCGATTCGCACCAATACCGGGCCGGTGGATTTGCCGGTGGCTTTCGCGAATTCTCCGGCAGCCAATTGCATTTCCGCTGTGTATTTGAAGCTATGCGCCGGTACCACGCGGTCGTCATGGTCAGCGGTGGTCACCAATACGGGCGGATAAGCAACATCGCGCCGAATATTGTGCAAAGGCGAATACTTGAACAACGCCTTGAACTCATCCGCATTCTCGGCCGAGCCGTAATCCGATGTCCACGCCCAGCCGATGGTGTATTTATGAAAGCGAAGCATGTCCATCACACCCATTTCCGGCACAGCTGCTCCGAACAATTCGGGACGCTGGTTCAACACCGCACCCACCAGTAATCCACCATTCGAGCCACCGTTGATCGCGAGCTTCGCGGGCGAAGTGACCTTGTTGGCGATCAGCCACTCGGCGGCAGCAATAAAATCGTCGAAAGTGTTTTGTTTTTTGAGCTTCATGCCGGCGTCATGCCATGCGGTACCGTATTCGCCGCCGCCGCGCAGCACCGCACTCACGTACACGCCGCCCATCATCATCCAGGTGGCCGCCGTGACCCGGTAAGTGGGCGTCAACGGAACATTGAAGCCACCGTAGCCATATAACAGAACCGGGTTCGAGCCGTCGAGCTTGAGGCCTTTGCGATGCGCGATGAAGATCGGCAATTTGGTACCGTCTTTACTGGTGACGAACTCGCGCCGCGTTTCAAAATTGTCCGGAATGAACGCCGTTTTCGGCCGTTTGAAAATTGTCGCCGCGCCGGTTTTTACGTCGTAGCGGAAAATTTCGCCGGGCGCAGTGAAGCTGGTAAAGCTGAAGAACGTCTCGGCGTCCTGAAATTTGCCGCCAAATCCGCCTGCACTACCGACTCCGGGCAGTGCCACTTCGCGCACCAATTTTCCGTCCAACGCATGCACCCGCACCAGACTGGCTGCGTCCTTGAAATATTCAGCCAGTATGTGGGCGCTGACGACGCTGGCAGTGGTCAAGGCTTCGGCTTGTTCAGGCACAATGGTTCGCCAGTTCGCGCGTTCCGGTTTGGCGAGATTGATCGCGACGATTTTGCCTCTGCCCGCGTCGCTGTCGGTGCGAATCCAGGCGATGTCGCCATATGCGCCGATCAGGGTATATTCCGCGTCGAACGCCATCGTCAGCGGACGCACGTCACCACCGACGTAGGCGGATTTCTTCAACGGCAATGTCAAGAGACCGAACTTGCGCGACGTGCCCTGCCACACGGTGATGAACAGATTCTTGCCATCGTCGGCAACGGTCGCGCCGAATCCCCTCTCCTTATCGAGCGTGTCCTGATGTACCAACACGTCCTTGGCCTGATCGCTGCCGATACGATGGTAGTAGAGCTTTTGAAAATAGTTGCTGCCGGTGAGTTTTTCACCTTCCTTGGGCGCGCCATAGCGGCTGTAGAAAAAGCCCTTGTTGTCGTGCGTCCAGACTGCGGATGAAAACTTCACCCACTTGACGACATCGGCGAGATCCTTGCCGGTGGACAGGTCACGCACTTTCCATTCCTGCCAATCCGAGCCTGCGCCCGCAGTACCGTAAGCCAAGTATTTTCCGTTTTCGCTCACCGAGGTTCCGGTCAACGCAACCGTGCCATCTTTGGACAGCGTGTTTGGATCAATCACCAATTGCGGCGCGTCAGTCAATTTCTTAACGCTATACAAAACCGCTTGCTGTTGCAGACCATCGTTGCGGGTGAAAAAATAGCGGCCGCCCTGCTTGGAGGGAATGCCGAATTTCTCGAAATTGTAAAGATCGGTGTAGAGCTTCTTGGTTGGGGCGCGTTGCGCAAGCGAGGCGAGGTGTTTATCCGTGAGCGCGTTCTGCGCCTTCACCCATTCCTTGGTTTCGGCGCTGTTGTCGACTTCCAGCCAGCGATAAGGATCGGCGACGTTGACGCCGTGGTGAGTGTCGGTTTGATCGGCGCGACGCGTATCGGGATAGGTACTGCCTTGCGCAAATACGGCAGCGCTAGTGAGCATCAATCCGGACGCAAGAAGTGGGAGTCGCGACATGCTTGCCTCTAGTTTTCATTGGGTTTGACAATTGTAAGAGCGGGCATTTTTTCGATTGTGTCGATTTGTGCCACGGGCTCAGTACGTGTAGGCGGATCGAGTTCTGCCTTCTCGATTTTCTGGAATCGTTCGCTGATTTTCCGGCTGGAAATATGTACCTGCTCGACATCCTTTTGCGCCTGACCGATGTGTTTCGCGAGATCATCCATGCGCGCCTGAAAGCGGCCGAAATCCGCGCCGAGTTTGCCGAGTTCGTCCTGAATAATATGGATTTGTTTGCGCGTCTCAACATCTTTCAACACCACGCGTGCGGTATTGAGTACCGCCATCAATGTTGTCGGCGACACCAGCCATACGTGGCGCGCGGCGGCGTAGTCGATCAAATCGCGATGATTGCCGTGGATTTCCGCGAACACCGCTTCGGCGGGAATGAACATCACCGCGCCGTCGCCGGTTTCGCCCTGCACGATGTATTTGTCGGCGATGTCATCGACGTGTTTTTTCACGCTGGTTTTGAATACCGACGCCGACACCCGCTCCGGGCCTTCGACGAACATGCGCTCGTAACTCTCCAGCGGAAATTTGGAATCGACCGCGATCATGCCGGTCGGCGCGGGCAATTTCAGAACGCAATCGGCGCGCACTTTGCCGCTGGAAAATGTGTACTGGAATTCGTAGACTGACTCGGGCAAAGCATTCTTGATGATGTCTTCCAATTGCCGCTCGCCCAACGCGCCACGCGAGCGTTTGTCACCGAGCAATTGTTGAAGACTCACCACGTTGGTGGTCAGACCATCGATTTTTTTCTGCGCTTCATCGATCGTGGCGAGCCGCGCCATCACATTCACAAACGTCTCGTTGGTTTTCTTGAAGCCCTCGTCGAGGCGTTCGCTCACCTTGCCGCCGATTTCTTCCAGACGTTTGTCGGTCGATTTGGTGAGACCTTCGACGGTCGCGTTGATTTGCGCGGTGACAAGTCGCAAGGTCGACTCGATTTTTTGCTGCTGCTGTAGCGCCTGCTCGCTTAATTTTTCCAGCGTGCCACCGAGCATGGAGGTCTTCAATGCATCCTGTTTCTGCTGGATGTCGAGTGTGAGCAACCCCAATTGGCGAATCAACTCTTCACGGTTTCCCGAGAGGTTTTGCGTTTGTTCGAGCTGGAGGGAGGCGACCGATTGGCGGATGCGTTCGGATGCGTCGAGTTGGCTTGCGGTGAGGCGCTCGCTCTGTTTGGCAAGGCCGTCGGCGAGATCGGTGAGCAGCGCGCGATGATGCGCGGCTTGCTGGGACTCAAGGGCTTGCGGGTTGTTTTTTCTGACCGCAATGACGAGCCATACCACCGCGACAACGAGCAACACAACGAAAACCAGCAGCAGGATGAGGAGTGCTTGAATGTCCATCGTGGAAATAGACTACCAAAAATCCGCTTAATCCGATTGGGGACTTCTATTTACATTGTCGTACCGGCCCTTCGACGGGCTCAGGATGAACCGGGCAGTAGCCCGGGCCGGTACCCAATTTTCGTATGCCCGAAACACACTCACAAAATTGGACCCCGGCCTTCGCCGGGGAGACATATTTTTGAGGTTTATGAAAGTGTCCAATTGCCAAACCCAATCATCGGCGCGCCTTCCAGACCAATAATGCCCCGCAACCCCCGCCAATGCTAGACTTTCAATGCCTTATGCCGCTTCGCGACTCGCCCGCTTACGCTCATGCTCAAGCAGGAAGCGCTTGCGAATCCGAATCGTCTTCGGTGTGATTTCGACCAATTCATCGTCATCGATAAATTCGATCGCGGACTCCAGCGACAACTGAATCGCCGGCACCAGCGCGACCGCTTCGTCGGTACCTGAAGCTCGCACGTTGGTGAGCTGCTTGCCTTTGATCGGGTTCACCACGAGATCGTTATCGCGACTGTGAATGCCGATTACCATGCCGTTGTACAAACGGTCACCCGGTGTCACAAACATGCGGCCGCGCTCCTGCAATTTCCACAGCGCGTAGGCCACCGCCTCGCCCTGCTCGCCGGAGATCAGCACGCCATTGCGACGAGACGGCAGATCGCCGCGAATCGGTGCGTATTCGTCAAACACATGGCTCTTGATGCCGGTGCCGCGCGTCATGTTCATGAAATCAGTCTGGAAGCCGATCAGGCCGCGCGCCGGAATGCGGTAATCCAGCCGCACGCGCCCGCGACCATCCGGCACCATATCCAGCAAATCGGCTTTGCGTTGGCCGAGCGCTTCCATCACGACACCTTGATTGGTGTCTTCCACATCCACGGTCAACATTTCATACGGCTCGCACTGCTCACCGTCGATCATTTTCATCACCACACGCGGCTTGCCGACGGCCAATTCATAGCCTTCTCGCCGCATGTTTTCCAAGAGAATCGTCAAGTGCAATTCGCCGCGACCGGAGACCAGAAATACGTCGGTGTCTTCAGTCT